>JAYPBG010000060.1:3308-14221 GCA_038124075.1 Gammaproteobacteria bacterium | reverse complement strand
GTTAAGAAGTGCATCATGTTGCAGACGTGTTGCTCGAGTGCTTTAAACGAGGTCTCTATGCGTGTGCCGTTTTCCAATATAGAGACAATCGCTGTTTTATCACCATGACTTTTCGCGTGTTGTAAGAGGTTTTCGGCAAAATTAAGGGTTGCACCGGGAAACCATGAGGCATCTTTAAATTGAGGGCCAGGGGTAAATACGGTCTTAGCCTGTGTGTGAAACTTAATGTTGGAGAACTCTGCGACTGTCTCCCAAAAGTGCTCTTTGTTTTCAATGCTCCATCGATGCAACTCTGAGTAGTTGCCAATGTTTAAGCCATACTTTTCATTGACTTGTAGGGTAAAGGCACTGATTTGGCTTTTTGAAATACGCTCTGCTGAGGGTTGCCAGAGCACTGTGTTGCTGCTTGAGGTCTCGCTGCTTTTCATTCCGTCGCCTTTAATCTCTTTGAGGTTCATTCCGTTGCTCTTTTGCTTATTGTACCCGTTGTGCTGCTGTTCTGCAGGGGTTGCGGAGTCATCCTGTTGGGCGGCACATAGAAGGCTTGGGTGTTTCGGCAGAGATACGGTCTTGGAAAGAAGGCGGCTTGGGAGCAGTAGGCCTGTCGTAGGTTTAACGTTATGAGGTGGCGCGCTGAGTCGCGAAGAGGCATGGGTGAATGCCAGCAAGGGCGAGGGTGTTGAAGGGCCGATTCTTCTGATAAAAGCAGGGTGACTTGTGTAGCGAAGGTGTTTGTTGTTATTGGGCAGCAGGGAGACCCTTGAAAGTGAAGAAGATGATAATGATAAAGAGGTGTGCGATAAAGAGGTGGGGGCTCGCATGATGGGGGAGCGTGTGGGCGATAGTACGTTAGATTGTAGGTTCATTTTTGGTGCTCCTTGCTGAAAACGTGAGCGCTACTACAGTAACATTTAGAGGGGTGACGTTATGGGAATCTGGGGAGAAATGATTGTCTTAAATTGTATTTTTTCCGGGTATTAACGGTATTCATGAGATCAGCAGTAGCAGTGTTAGGGAGAAGCCGAGGGCGGGAAACAGCTTGGGGTAGTTGACAGCGTTGGGTGGAGGCTCTTTTTCCCTGCATTTGAGTGCAAACAGAGAGGCATTTACCAAGCAGAAAACCGTTAGCATAATAAAGCTGGTTATTTTAGCCAGGGCTGTTAACGGGAGCCATAGAGCAAGCACTAATATAGTGGCTGAGACGAGCAATGTTGAAGTTATTGGGGTGGCTTTTTTTCGGTTCAGCGTACATAAACACTTGGGTGCTAACCCTTCTTTGCTCAGTCCGTAGAGAAGGCGTGACGCCATGATGATCTGAACTAACGCACCGTTAATGACTGCAAATAGGCTGATCAAACCAATAAATAGGGTTGAGCGACCACTTTGGCCGATCACATCTGCTAAGGGTGCGTCACTGGAGGTGAGTGTTTCAAGCGGTGTGGCTCGAATAGCGATTAGGGCGACACTGACGTAGAGCAGTGTTGAGAGCGCAATAGCAATTAAAATAGCACGAGGCAAGGTTTTTCGAGGTGACTTAACCTCTTCTGCCATATTCACCATATCTTCAAAGCCAATAAAGGCGTAAAACGCCAAAAAGCTGCCTGCGACTATCCCGATGATGTGATCCACTGACTGAGGTACAAGAATGGTTGACCAGTTGTTAACAGGTTCCAGTGAGCCACCAACGTAGAGCACATAAATAAGCCCGCTGATCTCAATGAGTGTGATCAGTGTGACGGTAGCGGCAGACTCTTGAATGCCCCAACAGGCTAATAAGGTGAGTAGCAGGATCAGTCCTATGATAGCCAGAGTACCGGGAATGGGTATAAACAGATGCAAATAGCCAATAAAGCCGTTCGCAATGGTTGCGGCGGAGACAATGCCGGTTGTAATCACCATAAGCCCAACGGCTTTTGAGAGCCATGCGCGTTTCCAGGTGTTGTGAATATAGATGGCAGATCCAGCGCTGACCGGAAAGCGTGATGAAAGTTCTGCATAGGAGAGTGCGGTAAATGTAGCAATAATGCCGGCTAAAATAAAAGCTAGGGGCAGGTGAATCCCTGCTTGAAGTCCTACTTTCCCAACCAAAACGTAGATGCCGGCACCAATGATGGTGCCTACTCCGTAAAAGCAGATGCTGGTAAACCCAAGGGCTCTACGCAGTTCGGGTTGGGCGTTTTGAGTAGGTGCGTGAGAATTCATCTTATGCTATCTTCCTCAATTTTTGTAAAGTATTGCTGCAAAGGCGGTTTTGCATGGTTTGTGGTCTTGGCAATCTAAGCGCTTCATGAGCTGTGTTTCAGACTATTGTGAGGTGATCTCAATGGATCGTCAAATTAGTTTTTGAGCTCACTGTGCGAGAGCAGTCAGGTAGATGGAAAAAAGGTGCATGCCCACTTTAATGAAACCGCAATATAATTGAAGTAGGCTGCTCAGCAACGAATTCAAACAAGGTATATGAGAAAATGTTCGTCACAATGGGAGAGGCGTTATGAATGGGATAAACAGAGTGTTGGCGGCAGACCTGGGTGCACCTTTACCTCGGGCCACTGTAGAAAAGGGCTTAGGAAGCGTGCAAAGCTACTGTGCGACAGCCCAAACAAATGAAACGCAGTTTCCCTCTGATGTACTCCATGCTATTGAACCGAATGCAGAGGGTTGTGCTCGTTGTCGAGTGGAGGGGGCTGCTGGGCGCCTTGCTATAAAAGTCTTTGAGGGTAGCCAGGTTAAGCTTGATGATCGCACTGTCATCATACTCGATGTTTTACCTAAGCCTAAGCCTAAGCCTAAGCCTAAGCCTAAGCTTAAGTCGAGTGGGAACCCTCAAGACAATAGCCCGTCTGCCTGTGAAAATGCAACATTGGTGGTAGATTACCGCTTCGAAAAATCTCAAGAGAAGGGCGCCCTTAAGCCCCAGTTTACTTGTTCATTAAGGGTTGAAAATAGGGTGTATGGCTTTGAAGCAATGCATGAAAGCCATGAAAGCGTCTCTGGAGGGGCTGCTACGATATACCGCTTTAACAGTACAAACCCACCTGTACCTCGCATTATGGGGGCAGCCACGTGCTTTGAGGGCTATATAAACGAGCAGGTTAAAGAGCATCACCTGAAGCTTATTTCCAATATGGATAAGGAGATGGCCAAAGAAGGAGTAAGAGAAGAGGTAAGAAGAGAGGTAAGAAGAGAGGTAAGAAGAGAGGAGGTCAGTGATCTCTCCTCAGAGAGTGACAGCTCATCAAGCAGTCATGTTATACCGATAGGTATGGGTGATAAAGAAGAGGAAATAGGGAGTAGACCACAGGCAAGCTCATCGACGCTCAGCGAGCTTCCAATTAATCGCCTTGATCACATTAAACATCGAGCGAAAGAGACATTTGTTTCGCAATGTCATATTTTTCAGAGTGCGAAGCGAGTAGGTCAACTCGGCAGTGAAGTACAGGCGGTTAACTCGGTTGCACGCGCTGCAATAAAAGAGGTGGGCGCGGCCTTAAAGCGTCGTGAAGATCAGAAAAAAGATGCCTATACACGTCATGGCTTATTCAAGATTATTTGTCGATACATCGTGCCGGTTGCTTTGGCCACCTTTGCGGGTGCGATTATTTCTACTTTTTTTCTTCCGCCGGTGACCTTCTATATTGCGGGGGCCCTATTGTTGATAGCGTGTGCTCAAACGTTTCGTTGGGTCAATAGGAAAGATTTTGAAAAAGAGCTGGCCGTAGAGGCGCGCGATTATGCGAAGAAATTTACACCAGAGGCGATCGAGTACCATAGGTTTTTGGGCATTGAAAATAAGATGATCCGAAAAATGCATAATGAGATACAGGTCGAAATGGAGCGAGAACTTTTGGATGGACGCCTTATGAGAAAACTTGTTGCTCGAGTACACAAGAGAAAGCCGATTGCACTAGAGAGTGAAGAATTTTATTCGAGATTGGAGGCACTCTATAGGGAGGCTGCGGTTGAGAAGGCAAAAGAGTTTTTAGCCCTGTTAAATAAGTATGATTCACAAGAAAACCCGGTAACCACCTATTTAGATGAAAACCTTGACCGTGTCGAGCTTGAGTTTGTTAAAGAAAAGGGCACAGGCATGCGCCTGATAAAAAACAGTGAAGCCGTACAGCAGGATATTGAGCGACGTGCATGGCTACGTTTTATGTTAAAGCATGCTAACGATGTAGAGCTTATCGATGTAGACAATAATAGAAAAGTAGCCTCTTTAGAGGGGAGGAGTGGCAAAGTCGCTACCCTTCGAGAGGCGTTTGCTACGAAACGGATAAAAGGGATGAAGGTTAATATTGATAAGTGTTTGGTCGATACGCAGACAGTGAAAGAGCCTAAATTTTTAAGTCGATATGTCAATGTGTTCAAGTGGATTTTGGGTCAGCCATTAGATAAGAGAGTGGTCTTGCCAGACCCCGTTATGTCGCGCCTTAAGTATTTAAATTTGACACAGTTGTTCACCGTTCATGAGTGTGAAGATGGCTCTTTGGAGTGCCTGTTTGATTTCTCAGGTAAAGAGGAGGGCGCCGCTGCGCTCTTCAGTCAGTTTGTAGAGGGTAAAGAGAAGAGCTCATTTGGGCATCTTTATAACCACCACCCGTTGGTGCAGGCTTACAAGGGGTATGGTTCGGACATTGAGGATATCGATGTGTGTTCAACGGATATGGAGGTGGGTATGAATACGAAGGATGAACAGTCAGGGCAGTATGAGGGGCTGTGTGAGTCGTGGTGGTAGTCACACGCCCACTAATATTGCCTTAATATTGGTCGTGGTTGTTTTGCTTTAAATGCGCTACTATTCACATACGTTTTAAGATCATACAGATTTTAAGAGCGCTATTGAAAGACAGTTATTGAAAGACGGTATTGAGAGACGGTATTGATATGAGTGATAAGTATACAACCATTGAGCAGCGCGTAAGTTACGGAATTGGTCTTCAGATGGGGGACCAGTTGAAGAGCGATCCCTTTGAGGGATTGGATGTTGAGGCTGTGATGGCTGGCCTTTCTGATGCTTTGAATGGTGCAGAGCGCCAAGTAGAGCAGGAGGCTTTGCAGGCTGCGTTCAAAGAGATGAGTGCACGGATTCAATCCCAGCAGGCTGAGCGTGCCAAAACATTTGCAGCAGAGGGTGAGGCCTATTTGGAAAAAAATGCTCAGCGCCCTGAGATTACGGTCACAGACTCTGGTCTGCAGTATGAAGTGATCACCGAAGGCCGTGGTGAAAAACCCTCTTTGACATCGACCGTGCGCACCCACTATCACGGTACGCTCATTAACGGGAAAGTGTTCGACTCATCCTATGACCGGGGTCAACCGGCTGAGTTTCCTGTGAACGGTGTGATTGCAGGTTGGACAGAGGCGTTACAGATGATGGGGGTTGGTTCTAAATGGCGCGTCTATCTGCCGTACAATTTGGCTTATGGTGAGAAGGGGGCTGGTGGTGATATTGGCCCTTATCAAGCACTGATTTTTGATGTTGAGCTGTTGGATATTGTGAAGTAGCGCCCCGCCCTACAAAATCCAGCCACGTTCCCCCTGTGTGATAGCGCACAGGGGCGAACGACTCAACTTTAGTTAGTTTTAGTTAGTTAGTTTTAGTTAGTTAGTTTTAGTTAGACAGGTTAAAAAAGCTTCTTTAAACGTTCATTTAACTCCTGTTCTAACGTATCTTGCAACGTCTCTTTTAGCTCGGTCTCTTTTGATTTTATCTGCTCCTTTGCTTCGTCTTTGACGGCTTTTTCAATCGATGGGTTCCCAATATCAACACCGGTGCGCTCTTTGAGTTTCTTCGCTATAGCCTCTTTGGCGCGTTGCTCCGCCTGTTTTTTTGCCAGCTTTTCAATGGCGCGTTTGACCGGTTTACTGTCAATTTTGCAGCGGGGGGTTGCAGAGAGATTGCCTTGACACTCGATTGGCCAGGCGATGTTGCTGAGGTATTTGTTGGAGAGCGACTCTGAGAGTGTTAGATTAAGGTTGAAGGCAAGGTTGTGTTCGATGAGGTCGAAGCTGGCAGAGCCTTTAGCCGTAGCACCGCCCATGCTCAAGTCCAGCTGATCGGCTTTTGCTTTGCCATCTTCAAAAACGACATGGGCCAGCAGCGCTTTGATCTCGCTCTCTTTTCTAAATGCGGGAGGCGCTTTCTGTTTGGTCTCCTCCGTCAGAAAGCTCTGAGCTATGGGACCCAGTGCCCCTATCTTTTCAAACGCCATTTCGGTTAAGTTGAGGCCACGCATCAACCCCTGGTCCAGTTTGAATTCGCTTTCACCGGTGAGGTTGCGTGTCCAGGCGTCCAGGCTGTTGCCTCGGGTAGAGAGATCGCCATTGAAAAAGATCAGACCCGCAAAGAGTGTGCTGTCAGCGAGTGCTTGCAGAGCGGGTTCGACCTGGAGTTGGTCCAGCCGTTTTGTTATGCGCAATTTAGGCTCTTCACTGCGTACGTCGATCTCGGCAGATGCGGTGAATTGACCTTCCAGTGTATTCCCTTTGATCTCTTTTAGCTGCACCAGGCCATCTTTTGCGGTCAGTGTCATGTTCATGTTTCGGCTGATAATGCCGTTGGCTTGAAGTTGGTCGATGGCGATGTCGGTATTGAGATTTAATGTTTTAAGGGTCTCTATCGGCAGCAGTTCGGCGGTGGTGTCATCGGTGCCGTTGTCACCACCTTTGTCGTTGTCACTGCCCCTGTTGTTGGCTGGCTGGGTATCCGCTTCTGAGGCGGGTGGTAAGTAGTCATCAATATTGAGTTGGTCCAGATGAAGCTTGGCGTTAATGGCCTGCTTTTCAAAGTCAGTGATGGCGACGTGTCCGGTCAGTGTGGATTGATCGAGGGTGATCTTTAAAGGGTTGAGAGAGAGTTGTGTGCGGTTGCCCGTGAAGGCCGTATCAAACGCCATCCGTTTCAGGGCGTTGGGCGATTGAGTCTCGGGCAGCTCAATCGGTAGGTCTTTAAGCAGTTGGGTCAGATCGGCTTCAGCCAGTGAGAGTTGGCCTTTGATGCTCGGTTCTGTGCTGATCTGCTGAGCGGTCAATTGACCGGTTACGGTGAGCTGCTCTTGAAGATTCAGTACAAGCTGTTTGATGGTGAGTCGATCCTCTTTTAAGGCGGCATGAATGTCTGCATGCAGTGTGGAGCTCACTGGATTGGGTAGGTCGGGAAGCTCTGCATGTAGGGTCAATGTGAGTTGATTCAGCTCAAAAATCTGCTCGTGGATCTCTGCAGAGACCTGCGCTTCAAGTTTAGGTGTGAGGGTGACCCCTTGGTTGTCGGAAAAACGTGCTGAGAGCGTGAGGGGAAACTGGGTGCTGAGTGTCTGGCTGTTGAGTGCCATGTTTTTTATGTTCAGGTTGAGGTGCTCAACGGTGTAGCGCAGCGGTGTTGCCGGTGGTGCAGCGGAGTGGTCGGTGTAGAGAAGTGTGGCATTCACGATGTTTATCTCATCTACGCTTAGACTAAACTCGGGTGAAGGCTCGTTGGGGCTCTCCTCTGTGGGTTGGGTGTTGGGGTCAGTGGGAACGTTGTCGCCGAGGGTGGACCAATTCAGTTCACCTTGTTGGTTGAGCGTGACATGCAGGGTTGCAGCATCAATTTTGATTTCACCGATCTGCACCTCTTTTTTCAAGAGCGGAAGGAGTTTCACTTTTACTTTAATGTGGTTGACTGAGGCGAGATCGCTGCCATCGACGCCCTTGAGGTCTGTCTTTCCAATAGCCAAGCCGAGCCATGGAAAGAGTGACCAGTCGATCTGCTCCAAGGTGAGTGACAGGCCGGTCTTCTCTTTTACCGTTGTTTGAAGGGTGTCACGGTAATCATTTGGGTCAATCGATGTTGTCACATAGGCTAGAAGCAGCAGCGTGGTGGCAATGAGGAAAGCGACGGTGATGAGAACCCACTTTAGCGGTTTAAGCATTGTGTTACCCTTCTACTCTTGGTTTATCTCCAGTTAAGCCTTTGTCTAGGTCGAAGGCTAAAAAATTCCCTAAAATTGATCTTTCCATGTTCGAATGGCCGCGAATACCTCATGCTCTTCTGCTTGATCAGAGAGTGTGGAGACCTGTTGTTGTGCTTGTTGTCGGACCGTGGGTTGGTCGGTTCTTAAGAAAGGGTTGATGGCGCGCTCTTTTTCAATGGTTGAGGGTAGGGTGGGTTCATTGGCTTCACGCTTTTGGGTGCACGCTGAGAGTGTCTCAGCAATGGCTTGGTTGTTAGGCTCGACCGCAGCGGCAAAGGCGAGGTTGGCCAGCGTGTATTCGTGGGTGCAGTAGACGTTGGTGTGGCCGGGCAGCTGTTTAAATTTATTCAGTGATTCGAGCATCTGTTGAGGGGTGCCCTCAAAGAGTCGGCCGCACCCGGCTGAGAAGAGGGTGTCTCCGCAAAAGAGTACCCCTTGAAGTGCATCTGTATAGTAGGCAATGTGGTCGAGTGTGTGCCCCGGAACTTCGAAGACGGTGAATGTCAGCTGCAGTGGCTCGAGTGAGATCTGCTCTCCTTCATGGAGAGGGTGGGTGATCTGTTTGATGTTGGGGTTGTTGGGGCCATAAATCGGTATGTCGTAGTCCAGCGCCGCGAGCAGTGCATCGATACCGCCTACATGGTCAAAGTGGTGGTGTGTGATTAAAATGCCTGCCAGCATAAGGTTTCGCTCTTTCAGGCGTGACAGGACTGGGGTGGCATCGCCTGGGTCGACTGCATATGCGGCTTTTGTTGTTGAGTCACTGATCATCCATATGTAGTTATCGTTAAAGGCTGGAATGGCTTCGATGGTATAGCGTTGGGTATGGTCGTTGGCTGCTTGCATATCTCTATCCGTTCTCTAGGCTTATCTATTTTAAGGTGGCCATTTTAACGTGGCCATTTTAAAGTTGTTTTATAAAGTTGTTATAGTTTATCAAAATAAACGATATCTATCTTAGCTAATGTGAGGGTGTGAGGGTTAATCCGATGGCGTTACCGAGGCTTTTTAAACAGGGGCGTTCTGAGCAGTCGTGGTCTGTTGTGCGCGATGAGTTGCGTAACTGGTATACGACACCTCTAGGAAAGCGCCTGTTCAGTAGTCAGCAGGAGATTATTGCTCAATTATTGCCTCGCTGTTATGGTCAGCATTTGATGCTTTCCGGTGTGACAGCGGAAAGGTTCTCGTTGGGCTCGTCTGTTGTTCAGTATAATGCACTGGTCAGTCCGTTTGATGATCAACTCGAAGAGTGTCGACATATTTTAGGGGTAACCCCCATACAAGCGCAGTTGAGTCATCTCCCTTTTGATTCTGACTGCATTGATGTGGCGCTGCTTCATCACAGCTTGGATGTAGAGCATAATGTCCATGCGGCTTTAAGAGAGCTGGCGCGTGTCATTGCCCCTGGAGGCACGATTATGGTTATGGGTTTCAACCCTTGGTCTCTATGGGGAGGGATGAGCTGGGTGCGCCGCTGGGTGTTGCGAAGGGCGCCCTGGTCATGCCGATTTATGAGCCCTTACAACCTTTCAGATTGGTTAAAATTGCTCGACTTTGAGGTCGAAGGGTGTGAATATGCGCTCTACTTACCGCCCATTAACGGCGAGCCGATCTTGAATTGGTTGTCGGCAATAAAGCTGAATCTAGGGCAGGCGGTCAATACATTGGGTGCGAGCTATATTTTAGTGGCAAAGAAGCGGCATACGCTTCTGACGCCGTTAAAACCGGTCTGGCGTCGCCCACAATTGGTGCCGTTGCCTCTTTAGAGGCTCGAGGCTCGAGGTATATAGCCGTTTGGCTATAGCAGCAAGATAATCAGACAGATATACAGTAGGCCGTTTATGAAAAAAAACGTTTCGCTCTTTACCGATGGGGCATGCAAGGGTAATCCGGGACCAGGGGGTTGGGGGGCTGTACTGCAGTACGGTGAACATGAGCGTTGTTTTAAAGGGTATGATGCCAATACAACCAATAACCGTATGGAGTTGCTGGCTGTGATTGAAGGTTTGCGTGCACTGAAAGAGCCCTGTCAGGTGACGTTGACCACGGATTCTAAATATGTGAAAAACGGTATGACTCAGTGGATTGAATGTTGGAAGCGGAAAAATTGGCGTACCAGCAGCGGCACGCCGGTTAAGAATAAAGAGTTGTGGCAGGCTCTGGAGGTTGAGGTATCACGACATGAAATCGAGTGGCACTGGGTCAAAGGGCATTCAGGGCATCGAGAGAATGAGTTGGCCGATGAGCTGGCCAACCAGGCGATCGCCGAAAAAGGGTAGCTTAGTGGTGGTCGTTCAAAACAGGTGCTGAAAAAGAGGATGAAGAGATAGGAGAAGGCTATATGCGGCAGGTGGTGCTAGATACAGAGACAACAGGGCTGGATCCACGCAGTGGTCATCGCATTATTGAGATCGGCTGCGTCGAAATGGTCAATCGCCGTTTAACAGGCAATAATTATCACCAATACATCAACCCAGATCGCATTGTTGAGCAGGGCGCGATCGATGTTCATGGTATTACCAATGAGTTCTTGGCGGATAAACCGCTTTTTGAGGAGATTGCTCACGCTTTTTTTGACTACATTCAAGGCGCTGAATTGGTCATTCACAATGCAGCCTTTGATGTAGGGTTTATCGATCATGAGTTCCAGCTGCTCAAAGAGGCGGCACGCTTTGGTAAGGTAAGTGATCACTGTACGGTTGTCGATACCTTGATGCTGGCACGTAAGAAGCATCGAGGTCAGAAAAACAGCTTGGATGCGCTCTGTAAACGCTATGAAATCGATAACAGTCACCGAGAGCTGCACGGTGCACTGTTAGACTCTGAGATTTTGGCGGATGTCTATCTGGCGATGACCGGTGGGCAGATCAGTTTGCAGTTGGACCCAAGTGCCGAGGAGAGCGAAACCGGTGGCGATCAATCGGGTCCGGCGATTAAACGATTGGCCGCTGATCGCGCGGC
>JAYPBG010000060.1:0-3298 GCA_038124075.1 Gammaproteobacteria bacterium | reverse complement strand
GCCTTGCGCGTGATTCGGGCCGATGATGCCGAGGTGGAGGCGCATCGATCACTGCTTGATCTGATCAGAGAGCGAAGCGGCGAACATGCCCCAGCTCACTGGGAATAGCGTTTTACCTCGGCTACTGTCTCGGCTACTACGTTTTAACATCGTCCAAACAGGGCTTAAAGGCAAAAGTGAACCGCTAAAAAGCCCACTGTGCCCAGTACTATCGTGTAGGGCAGTGCCATAATAACCATTTTGCCATACGAGAGGCGAATCAGTGGAGCGATGGCAGAGGTCAATAAGAAGAGGAACGCCGCCTGCCCATTGGGGGTGGCCACGCTGGGCAGGTTGGTGCCGGTGTTGATCGCTATGGCGAGCGAGTCAAACTGTTCGCGTGTGATCATGCCGCTCTTCAGGGCTTCATGGACCTGGCCAATGTAGACAGTGGCAACAAAGACGTTGTCACTGATCATACTGAGAATGCCGTTGGCTAGGAAGAACATGCCCGGTTGCATCTCTGGCTCCAGTGAAAGTACTGCGTCAATGACAGGGTTGAAAAGGTGCTGTTCGTGAATGACGGCAACAATGGCGAAAAAGACAACAAGAAGAGCGGTAAAGGGTAAAGCCTCTTCGAACGCTTTGCCTATGGCGTGCTCATCAGTCACGCCGTTAAAGGCGGTCTGGATGACGATGATCATAAGGCCGACTAAGCCCACTTCGGCAATGTGTAAGGCTAAACTGGCAACCAATATAAGAGCGGTAATACCTTGTATAACCAATATCGCTACATCTTTTGAGGTCCGCTTTTCCGTCTCTTCTTGATCAAAGGCGCTGAGTACTTCGCGTACGTTATCTTCAAGCGGGTGGCCATAATCACACCATTTTGTCTTCTCCAGTATCACACAGGTGATGAAGCCGCAGATAGCAACAGGAAAGCTGACCGGGGCCATTCTATAAATGAACTCCATAAAGTCCCATCCAGCGATACCTGCAATCAGTAGGTTTTGTGGCTCACCGACAATGGTGCAGACACCGCCCAACGCAGTACCCACGGCGGCGTGCATAATCAGGCTGCGTAAGAAAGCACGAAATTTCTCCAAGTCCTCACGATGAAGTTCAATGACCTCTTCATCATCACCATGATCATGATGATGGTGGAATTTTTTGCCAGACGCCACTTTGTGATAGACCGAGTAGAAGCCAACGGCCACGCTGATAACCACCGCTGTAACGGTAAGCGCATCTAAGAAAGCAGACAATACAGCAGAGACAATACAGAAAAGCAGCGATAGAATCGTTTTTGAGCGGACATTAAGAAGAATTTTAGTAAAGGTGAAAAGCAGCAGGTCTTTCATAAAGAAGATGCCGGCGACCATAAACATGAGCAGTAGAATAACAGGGAAGTTGTGGAAGACTTCCTCTTTGACGGCTTCGGTTGATGTCATGCCGAGTGCAACAGCTTCTATAGCCAGTAGCCCACCTGGCTGCAGTGGGTAACACTTTAGGGCCATGGCAAGGGTAAAGATAAACTCAATAATCAGCACCCAGCCGGTTACAAAATGGCCGAAGGCAAAGAGTATAAACGGGTTGATCAGCAGAAAGCGTATAATGGTGTATATGTACCAACTTGTCGAATGCCCTAAAATGTTATAGAAGTAGGGGTTGTGATGCGTATGTGGTGATGTGCCTGTTTGACTGCTGTGTGACATGTTGACTCTTTCCTTTGCCGGTCATCCAAATATTTGAATGCTGGCCTTTAAAATATGCGTTTAAATATGCGATTCAGTTCAGCTCGATTCAGCTTAATAAACATTTTAAAAAGCCAAACGAAAATATGTATACTTCATGTTCCAATCAAGGTGCCTCTCAAAATTAAGAGGATAAAATTTGATCGCTCACTATCTATACTAGACATTGTACGATTAATAGCCAGTTTTTGATCGGTTGTAGACGCTTTTTTGCGCTCATTAGATATTATGTAACCGCTGGCAGATGGGGGGTACGTTACCTTGAACTGTACGGGGTGTCAAAAAGAGTTTTAGAGAAATTGAGAAGTTATGCAACACACTTTTCGTTATCTATACTTTGTATTATGAATTTTATGATTAATTTTATGATTAATTTTATGATGCTTGCGCGATAAAATGCAGAGGCACTTTAATACAGTGAATATAGAGTGCATATAATATAGAGTACATAGATGAAGAAGAGAAGAGCTGTCGTGCGGGCAAGTAATATTAAAATGGCATTGCATTGGGCAAAAGAATGGCGCTGAAAAAATTGAGGTTAGAATGGTAACCATCGATGTATTTGCATCACTGAGCATGGTAAAGGATGAGTTGGAGGTGACCTTGCGTCAAGTGCAGGCCGATCTCCAAGCCTTTGCAGAAGCACCCGACAGTGAAGAAGAGTCTCTTAAATCCTGTTTAGAACATACCGCCCAGCTTAATGGTGTCTGTCGAGTCATTGGTTTACAAGGGCCGCCTCTACTGCTGGAGGAGATGCATAGCATTATTGGCCAGATAAAAGATCTGTTTGCGAGCGGTACAACAGAAGGGGTGGATAATTATCTGGTTGTATTGGGTAAGAGTGTTATGGTCTTGCAGCAGTACTTGGACTATATCAATGCACAACATAAGATGTTGCCTGTTTTGCTTATTCCCTCCATAAATGAAGCGAGGCGCACGCTTGGGAAACCCCCTTTAGCAGAAGATTACTTTTTTAATATCAACTTGGTTAAAGTGGTCCGTGACTATGGTTACAGTGGTTCTAACCCCAATTTAGATGAATTAGAGCAGAGCATTCGCCGTCTACGCCATATGTATCAAGTCGGTTTTTTAGGGGTGTTTCGTGACGGTGATAGAAGCCATATTCAGTTTATAAAGCGTGCGTTGGAGCGCATTGATCGTCTAAGTGGTGAGTGTGAGATGGGGCTGCTGTGGTGGCTCGCTCTGGGTGTGGCAGAGCTCTTTCTTGCGGATGATGTTTCGATGAATGTGACGCGATTGGGAGTGTTTGGTCGTGTTGATCGGCAGATAAAACGTTTAATTTATGAAGGCTTGAGCTGTCTGTCTGAGCCACCACCGGAGGCGCTCTGTAAAGAGTGCCTCTATATCATTAGTCTGTCATCCATTCAAAAGGGCGTTATTGGCGAAATTAAAAAGGCCTATGCTTTCGGTGATGAGGGTGTTAAAGATGCTGCACTGCAGCGTGCGTTGGGGTTGATCAGCGGCCCGGGTGGGGCGGTGATCGACTCGGTGGTCCATGCTTTGAAAGAGGAGTTGATGGCCCTTGAGGATCATCTGGACTTAAG
>JAYPBG010000059.1:12684-14241 GCA_038124075.1 Gammaproteobacteria bacterium | reverse complement strand
GTGTGAATGAGTCAGCAAAACTGGAGTGTTTGTTGAGTATGTTGTCACAGCTCCAAGAGGAGGGACGCAGAGTGCTGGTCTTTTCTCAATTTACCAGTATGCTCTCACTGATTGGGTCTGCGCTTGATGAAGCAGGGTTATCTTATGGGCTGCTGACAGGGCAGACCCGTGATCGAGACACCGTTATTAATGATTTCCAGGCAGAGAAGTTCCCCATTTTCCTGATCAGTTTGAAGGCCGGTGGAACAGGCCTCAACTTAACCGCAGCGGATTGCGTGATTCATTATGATCCCTGGTGGAATCCTGCTGTTGAGCGCCAGGCAACCGATAGAGCGTATCGAATTGGGCAGGATAAACCCGTTTTTGTCTATAAAATGATTGGGTCAGGCACAGTAGAGGAGAAGATCCAGGCACTGCAAGCGCGAAAACATGCGTTAGCTGAAAGCTTGCTCTCCGGAAAAGGGGGGGAATCGCTCAGCTTCTCAGAAGAAGATCTCGCTATTTTGTTTGAACCCCTAGACGGTTAGCCAGGCCTTGGACGGGTGGGTAAACACCAAGTAAAGGCCTCTAATCGCTGTGCGCTTTTTCGTGATCAGTGTACACTACTGCTCGTTTAGCCTATATTTTGGGTCGGGTGTTTAGGCTAAGTGTTAAGACTTAAGTGACATAAATCGAGTCAGTGATCAGAAGCGGTGTGGCGTTGAGAATGGAAGAGGTGATTGAGCGTACTATTCAGCAGCAGGTTCAACTGCAGCTGACAGAGAAGGGTGAATATAGCCCAATGGAGTTACTGATTGCGCGAGGTCGGTTGCTCTATGTCGATTATGAGGCGTGGCGCCGAGGTCGCCTTGACAGCCTTGATCAGGTTTTGATTGGCAAGCGGGCTGATATCTCAGCGCTGCTAAAACAGGCGGAGACATTTTCAGTAAGAACAGGGTTGATACGCGAGCCTCATCAATGGACCCCCTGGGTTGATCAAAATGACCTTGAAGTGGTTGAACGTTCTCAGGCGCATATAGAGGGTCAGCTCAATGTCAGTGATCACTCTGAGTTAGAGCAGTTGCTCTGCTGCCGCTTTAACCCCCCCCGGCATCAACTCCAGCTGGATCTCTTTTATGATAACGTTGCGGCTTCTTTGGAGAATCGTGTTGTTCAAGCGTTTGCAAGCCGTTCATTAGGTGCCGTCGATGAAGCTCTCTCAGAACTTTACGCATCGGATCCCAGCCACCCTGAGTTGGGTCAGTTTGACCACCTTAAGCGTTACTTGAAACACTGTTGCCACGCCCCGTGTACACCGGCTATTTTGCCCAAAGAGTTTGTGGTGTTATCTGAAAAGATTGTACCCATTGCTCATGCTGCTTTAAAAAGCCGTGCACGTGATTTTCTTGTCTTTTGCTGGATGCGACTGATTGATGTCTGTGCTGCGCTAGAGCCTGAAGAGCGACCTGCCTCTGTCTCTTTGAGTCGCCTTCACTGGGAGGTGGGAGATTGGCAAGGTGTGGTTTCTGCCAGTGATCAAGAGCTTAAATTAGATCTCTCCCTTGATCTGCTGGTAAG
>JAYPBG010000059.1:8502-12674 GCA_038124075.1 Gammaproteobacteria bacterium | reverse complement strand
CAGCTACCAGGATTGGTTTTTAATTTCATTGCTTTACCCAGCGGTATTTTCAGAGCTTGTGAATGAACAACCTGATGATCAGTTGCGCACGCTTTGGGGTGATTTTGAGGTGTGGGTCGAGGAGCAGAGTCGGGCCGGAGATGTCAGTGAAGCGTCTGAGCTGGTGGCTCCAGAGTATGAGTCTGGGCAGAGTCGTACTGCTCCAGGCGTTGCGTTAAAGGCGGAGCTCTATTTTCCAGCCTTCTGCTTACTCAAGCGCCGAGGTCTGGTTCAACAGATGGCTGAGCAGCTGATTACCGATGATTTGGCGCTTGAGGGTTCAGAACAAAGTGAAGAGGGTGCAGAAGAGGAGGGCGTATTAGCCGCTCTCCAGCCTGCTCTTCAGTTGTATACGACTCTGCACCAGTTGATTCAGGTCGACAGTACTGAGAACACCGATTTAACACCCGATCATGCGGAACGGTCGATTGCGTTGAGAAAACAGCTGAGCGATCTCTCTTTGCCGTTGATGCGGCTCTATTTAGAGCTCTCTTAGCTTTTCTCTATTTACCCGCTATATTGTCTCGCTTTTATTTATATAATTAAATTAATTGCACAGTTGAGGGCGAGGGGAGAAGGGGCCGTATGGAGCGGCCCCTGTATATCAAACGTGATTGTTTTTCAAAAAGTGTTTTTCAAAAATTATGGAATACGTTTAATCGCTTTGTACCCTATGTCTGTTCGATAAGTGCTGGTGTCCCAGTTGACCTGCTTAACGGTATCGTAGGCTTTTGTTTGTGCCTCCAAAACCGTCTCTCCCAGTGCGGTAGCACAGAGTACTCGACCACCGTTGGTTTTAATCGTCTCTGACTCTTTGTCGAATGCTGTGCCTGCATGGAATACTTTGCTTTCAGGAGTGGCGGCTGGGATTGAGCTGATCACATCACCTTTTGCATAAGCACCAGGGTATCCTTTGGCCGCTAGGACAACGCCCAGAGCAACTCGCTCATCGAACTGAATGGCGTGCTGGCTCAGTGAGCCGTTTATGGCTGCTTGCAGAAGTTCAAATAGATCAGACTGCAGCCGCATCATGATCGGTTGTGTTTCAGGGTCACCGAAACGGCAGTTGTATTCCAGCACTTGAGGGTTGCCCTCTGGGTCCACCATGATCCCTGCGTAGAGGAAACCTCGGTAGCGAATACCATCTTTGGCTAACCCTGCAACGGTGGGTTTAATCACTTCATCCATAATGCGCTGGTGTAACTCTGCAGTGACCACGGGGGCGGGTGAGTAAGCGCCCATCCCTCCGGTGTTGGGACCTGTGTCACCGTCGTGAGCGGCTTTGTGGTCTTGAGAGCTGGCGAAGGGGATAATGTCATCGCCATCGACTAAACAGATAAAGCTCGCCTCTTCTCCGGTGAGGAACTGCTCTATGACAACACGGTGGCCGGCTTCACCAAACTTATTGCCGGAGAGCATATCGATGACCGCCGCTTTTGCCTCTTCGATCTGCTGAGCAACGATAACCCCTTTCCCTGCGGCCAGTCCGTCGGCTTTGATGACGATGGGAACGCCTTGCTCCTCGATATAGTTAAGGGCAGGTTCGACCTCATGGAATGCGGCATAGGCTGCTGTGGGAATAGCATGCCGTGTAAGGAACTCTTTTGTGAAGGCTTTACTGCCTTCGAGTTGTGATGCTGCTTGACTTGGACCGAAACAGGCCAGTCCTGCGGCTTCAAATTGGTCAACAATACCTGCAACCAGAGGGGCTTCCGGCCCGACGACTGTAAGGTCGATCTGTTGTGATTGTGCATAGTCCAGTAGCGCATCAATATCTTCAGCGCTGATACCCACATTGCGCATCTTCTCTTCCTGTGCCGTTCCAGCATTACCGGGGGCTACATAGACTTCGGTGACTTTGGCAGATTGTGCGATCTTCCATGCCAGGGCATGCTCTCGACCACCACTGCCGACGACGAATACTTTCATGGTGTCATCCTTTGGTGCTGTTCTGTTGTTTACTGCTTAAGGCAATGTCTATTTAAAAAGGTTCTATTCAACTCATCTGTATGTGTTGTGCAAACATGTGTGGTGCAAAACGTGCTTAGTGCCTGAAGTGGCGGATGCCGGTGAACACCATAGCCATATCGGCTTCATCGGCTGCAGCAATGACTTCATCATCGCGCATAGAGCCCCCAGGTTGAATGACGGCGGTGATGCCTGCTTCCGCAGCGGCGTCGATGCCGTCGCGGAATGGAAAGAAGGCATCGGATGCCATCACGGAACCGGCGACGGTCAGTGCTTCATCGGCGGCTTTAATGCCTGCGATTTTCGCGCTATAAACACGGCTCATCTGACCAGCCCCTACACCGATGGTCTGTTCATGTTTGGCATAAACAATGGCGTTGGATTTGACAAATTTTGCCACTTTCCAGCAGAAGAGCAGATCGCGGATCTCATCCTCTGATGGGGCGCGTTTGCTGACAATGCGCAGATCCGACTGTTGGGTTAAGTGGGTGTCTCGGGTCTGCACCAGCAGGCCACCGGTGACGCGCTTTAGGTCCCATGCAGAGAGGGCGCCCTGATCGGCTGTGGAGGCTGCGTTGGGCAGGGTGCCGCAAGCCAGTACGCGGACATTGGGTTTGTTTTGCAAAACAGATCGTGCGGCGGCTTCGATTTCAGGGGCGATAATCACTTCAACAAATTGCCGTTCAATAATGGCTTCGGCGGTGGCAGCATCGAGTGCTCGGTTGAAGGCGATGATGCCGCCAAATGCAGAGGTGGGGTCGGTTTTGTGGGCGCCGTTGTAGGCGTCGAGTAGGTTTTCGCCGATGGCAACGCCGCAGGGGTTGGCGTGTTTTACGATGACACAGGCGGGTTCAACAAAACTTTTGACGCACTCCAGTGCAGCATCCGTATCCGCGATGTTATTAAAGGAGAGCGGTTTGCCTTGCAGTATGCTTGCCGTGGAGACCGATGCTTCAGAGGCGCGGGTTTCTTTATAGAACGAGGCAGCTTGGTGAGGGTTCTCGCCATAGCGCATGGTCTGGATATGTTGAAAAGAGAGGTTAAGCGCTTTAGGGAATGGGGCTTCGTCTGTGCCAGTGTCTGTCGCATCACCAAGGGCAGTGTTGGGTTTGGTCAGGAAGTTGGCGATTGCGCCGTCGTAGGCGGCGGTATGAGCAAAGGCCTGTTTGGCCAGTTCGAAGCGTTGATTGTCGTCCAGGGAGGTCTCGTGATTGCGCAATGTTTCAATCAGTCCATCATAGTGGTCTGGGTTAACCACAATGGCGACGTGTGCATGATTTTTTGCAGCGGCACGGACCATGGTAGGCCCGCCAATATCGATCTGCTCAATCGCCTCGCTGAGGCTGCATGTACCAGAGGCGATGGTCTTTTCAAAGGGGTAGAGGTTGACGACGACCATGTCAATGCCTTCAATACCGTGTTCAGCCATGACCTCATCATCTTGGCCGCGTCGACCAAGAATGGCGCCGTGTATTTTAGGGTGCAGTGTTTTAACGCGCCCATCCATGATCTCGGGGAATTGGGTATAGTCACTGACCTCAGTCACCGCAATACCGGCGTCGCACAGTGCTTTGTAGGTACCGCCTGTGGATAGGATTTCGATGCCCATGTCGGTAAGAGCTTTTGCAAAAGAGGTGATGCCTGATTTGTCAGAGACGCTGATCAGCGCGCGTTTAATGCTGGTTCGATTCATAGAGGTAGGCCCTGTTAGGAGAGTGCGTTCAATGTGAAATACGCCAAGGTGGCTGGGTATGGGCGGTATGTTAACACCGTTAACTTTTGGGTGGAACCTTTGGGAATTGTGAAAGCCATCACGTAGGGTAATAAAAATACAGAGGCATAAGCAAGAGAGCCAGGCCCAATTGGTGGGGCCTGGCTCTCTTTTTAGTAAGCTAAATACGGTTGATCGCTTTAGATCAGGCCATACTGCTTAAGTTTCTTTCTTAGGGTGCCTCGATTTAAGCCCAGTAGGACGGAGGCTTTTGTTTGATTGCCGCGAGTATACTCCATGACTGTTTCCAGTAAAGGGGCCTCTACTTCCGAAAGTACCATTTGGTATACATCAGTAACGCCTTGTCCATCTAGGTGAGCAAAGTAGTTACGTAGGGCTTTTTCAACATTATCGCGTAGCGTCTGTGACTGCGATTGCTCATCAGCCGGCGCAG
>JAYPBG010000059.1:7207-8492 GCA_038124075.1 Gammaproteobacteria bacterium | reverse complement strand
AAGTGTTGCATCAGTGACTCATGTCGAGCACTGGTCTGCGCATCGCTTATGACCTCCTTTGTAACGTTTTCTGCAACATCTTCCATGATTGCTAGGCTATCATCTACGGGTGCATTTGTGGTATTTGCTTCATTCATGCCGCCATTACCTCTCCATCGATTATCCGCTCAAAGTGATCCTGAGCACTGGCGAGTTGTGCTGAGGGATTTGTGAGTTGATTGAACTTGTTAACAAACTCCTTGTCATTTGAGATATGTTGAATAGTCCATTTCATATGTTTTCGAGCTATTCGTACTCCCATCTGATCACCGTAGAATTCATGCAAGCTTTTAAGGTGGTTAAGCACCGTTTTCTTGATGATCTCCTTCGATGGTTTCAGAAGTTCATTGCCTGTTTCTAAAAAGTGGTGGATTGCCTGGAATATCCAGGGTTGTCCTAAAGCACCGCGGCCCACCATTACGCCTGCAGCACCTGTTTGGTCAAGGACTTCTTGAGCCTTATGGGGGGTGTTAATGTCCCCATTGGCAAATACGGGTATTTTTACTGTCTCGACAACTTTTTTGATCGTGTTATATTCTGCATGACCTGAGAATTTACACGCTCGGGTCCGCCCATGTAGGGCTAAACCTGCTATTCCGCTCTCTTCAGCAATCCGGGCGATCCGAACTGCGTTAATGTTTTGCTGGTCCCAGCCTGTTCGGTATTTCAATGTTACTGGAATACTGACTGATTTAACAACTGTTTCGAGAATATTACTTACCAATTTTTCATCTTTCAGTAGGGAAGACCCGGCCAGCTTCTTGCAGACTTTTTTGGCTGGACAGCCCATATTGATGTCGATGGTGTTTGCGCCCATCTGCTCGTTCAGCTGAGCCGCTTCAGCCAGCATGGTTGGATCGTAGCCTACAATTTGTACGATGATAGGGCCTGGCTCATGGGTAAAGTCTCGGCGCTGTCGAGACTTTCGACTGTTCCAGAGCCGGATGTCGCTTGAAACCATCTCTGATACAGTCATGTCAGCACCAAATTCTCGACAAATGCTCCGAAACGGTTTGTCTGTGATGCCTGCCATAGGGGCCAGTGCAAGTTTTGGTCTGTCCGTGTTATCTGTGCTCATCTCTTTGCGCTGCTTAGCTTTTATGCTCTATAACGTCATAACGTCTGCTAGAGTCACTCATTCGTTACCAATCTTACCAATCTTACCAATCTTACCAAACTTACCAAACAACGACTCTCTATTCTATTAATCAGCACAGTTATTGTGCTGATTGATGAGATTTTGCCC
>JAYPBG010000059.1:0-7197 GCA_038124075.1 Gammaproteobacteria bacterium | reverse complement strand
CTATAGGCCAATGGACATGGTCAATATCTACTGGGTGCCTGAACCAGGGTACGTGTCAATGAACCTAATTATTTCAGAACTTTTCTTGATTAACCAGCGTTTAATTTATTAATTCTCTTTCTATCAGTGTGCGCTTTTTTAGGGCTTAAAGGCCCAAAGTGGGTTGAAGGCTCAAAGGCTGGGAGACTTAAAGTGAACGGTCCAGCTGGTTGCATTTAAGCCAGGGTGTTCAATTTCAAGGGTAATATGGACAGGTGTGTGGGGGGGGACGTGGTTAATGTCTAGATCACCCTTGTACTCCTTTGGTGTAAAGCGGCGATAGGCTACAGTTTGACCGTTTATGTCTGAAAATAGGATCGCCATATCAGGAAAGGGTTGAGCAAATTGGGCTTCGTTGATCATGATGGTATCAATCATTAATGCGTGTTCTATCTCTGGGTGTTCACGTATGACGAGGTTGCGGTTGACTATTTTGCCTATGGCAACTCTGTTGGGCAGTGTACAGTGGAGTCTTG
This sequence comes from Gammaproteobacteria bacterium, assembly GCA_038124075.1. Taxonomy (GTDB): domain Bacteria; phylum Pseudomonadota; class Gammaproteobacteria; order Pseudomonadales; family JAYPBG01; genus JAYPBG01. The sequence continues at coordinate 6,682 of JAYPBG010000059.1, read as the reverse complement.
AACAGATCTCTTCGTAAAAAGGGCGGTAGTTGCTTTTGAGAGCAAGGGTATCGAAGTTAAAGTAGAGGTGTTGTGCAGTCAGCCCACCGAGTGCTGATAAGCTGGCAAGAGTCCAGAGGATAAACCCGGCGGCGAATTTGATATTGATCTGTTTTCGATGGGTGATCAGTTCGAAGTCTTCTTCAAGAAGGCCCTTATGGTTGATGGTGTTACGCTGTTCTTTCTTCGCTTGTAGGATGTCGGTCAGTGATCGTCCATGGAGCGAGGTGTTATGGCCAGTGTCGTCGCTGATATCGGGTTGTTCTTCTTTGCTCTGTTCTTTTGTTTCTGAAGAGAGTTCATCGTCCAGTGTCATGTCAGATGATATGGGTTTAGGTGTATGGAGTGCTTCTCTTTTTTCTTTCTCTCGTGCTGTATGCGCTATAAATAATTTATCTGATTCACTTAGGTTGTGATGGTCTTGGGTTTGGTTGCCCTCCAGCTCTTCAAGCATCGATTTTGCCCATTGTTCATCAACATCAGCATCAGCATCAAGGTCAACATCAACATCAACATCAACATCAACATCAAGGTCAACATCAACATCAACAAGAGTGTCTTCGTCATCCAGGATGTCATTGCGTGGGCTTGTGTGCTCTTCGGTTTGACGCTGTTCTGTCTGGGGTTCATCGTTGCGGTCTTCGCTCAGGGTTTGACTGAACGCTTCACTCAGCTCATCATTCGGCTCGCTGTTCAGTTCGTCATCGCCCAGTTCATCGCTCAGCTCATCACGCTGCTGTAGAGAAGAGGAGCTTTCAGTAGCGTCCGTTGGGTTTTGGTCGTGAATCAGGGTCTCTGATTGCAGGTTGTTGAGCTCTTTTTCGAAAAAATGTACGTCGAGCTCACTCTCTTCATCGGTATTTTTATTGGTATCTGAATCAGATTTTTTATCAAAGCCTGTATCCAGGTCTGGTTCATTCAGTGGGTCTTCGCTTTCAGTGCCGAGTGATTTAAGAATGTCGGCATCTTCATTTTCCAGCTCTTTCAGTAGCTCGTCTGCCCAGGTTTCATCAGGGTCATCCTCTTGTTCAATGGGATGGCTGGAGGCTGCGGGTGAGTTGTGTTGGTTCTGTTTGGAGAGGGGGGGTTTGTCATCCTCGTGATCGCCATCTTGAATAGCGGACAAGTCGACATGCTCGAGCAGGTCATCATCTAGATCATCATCTGGGGTATTATCCAGTATACTTTTATCTAATGCATCATCAGGAGCATCGAATGTAAGATGATCTTTAATGGGGAGTTTATGGTCGGCTTTCTTATTTGCCTTTTTATTCGGTTTCTTATTCAGTTTACTCCGGTTTGGTTGATCACTGGGCGTATCGCTGTCAGGGTGATAGGGCTCTTGTTTGATCAGTTTGCCATCAAAGGCAAGTGAGGACTCATCGATGAAGTGGCTGCGGGCATCAAATACCTGAAGACAGGCTCCACAGCGCACGATGCCATTAGCAATAGAGAGTTGCTCGTCTGTTACTCTGAATGGGGTGCTGCAGTGGTGGCAGCGTGTTAAGTGAATATTGTTTGACATGGGTTCAGTGTAGTGAGCTTGGTCATGCGCGGTTGCCATGGATGTTGTTGATGTTGATGTTGCTGCTGATCTTGCGCCACTATCTTGCACTCTCATCGTTCATTTTGGCGGTACCGCTCACCAAGGCCCAGTCGCCTTGCTCCTCTGTGGTATCAAATGCTATCCAGTCACTGTAATGGCTTTTTAGTAACGTTTGTTGCGTTGCTAAAATACCGGAGAAAATGATCCGCCCCCCCGCTTTCAGTAGGCTTTTAAATGTCGGAGCGAGCATTATCAGTGGTTCACATAATATATTAGCCACTATTATGTCGGCTTGTATGACGGATGTGGTTTGATTGTCGTTATTTTCTGATTTTATTGCCCTTGTGGGCGGTATTGTATCTGAGGCCGATGCGCTGGAGGCCAGTGTGGTGGTCAGTTGGCGCTCTGTGAGGCCGTTTAGATCGCTGTTTTGGCGGGTCGCTATTAATGCTTGTGGGTCTATATCTGTTGCAATGACGGAGCCTGCGCCCAATATGGCGGCCGCGATGCCCAGAATGCCTTAACCGCAGCCGTAATCGATCACGGTGCTCTCTTGATTAAAAAGGTGTCGGTTTTGAAAAAGCCAGCCTAAACAGAGTGATGTGGTTTCATGGGTTCCTGTGCCAAAGGCGAGGCCGGGATCAATTTTCATGTGTTGAGCGTTAGGCTCAGGTGGCTCTAGCCAGCTGGGCACCACCCAAAAACCAGGGCCAAACTCAAGCGGTTTATAGTTCTTTAGCCACTCTCGTTCCCAATCCTTGTCGGCAAGCTTATCCACTTGCCAGTGTGGGAAGAGTTGATGAGGTCTCTGTGCTAGGAAGTGGCGCTGTACTTTGGATAAAATATGATCAATATCAACAGGGGTGGCAAAGAGCGCTGTCAGTCGGGTAGAGGACCAGAGGGGTGTCTCACCCATCTCAGGTTCAAAGATGGGTTCATCGGCACTGTCTTGAAAGGTGATGGCCAGTGCGCCCGCGTGCTCAAAGGCCTCTTCCAGTAGGGGAGAGGTATCTGAGTCGACGCAGACAGAGATCTGTATCCATGAGCTGGGGGTCTGTTCCAAGGTGAGTGGGCTCCTCTATCTTTATTAGCAGGGTCGTACTAAAGCTGAATCTCTAAAGACTGAATGTTGAATTTGCCGTTGCGGAAATCTGCGCTTTTAAATATCTTATCTCTGTGTAAAGGGATATTGGTTCGGATGCCGTCCACAACAAGCTCATCAAGTGCGTTGCGCATTCGGGCTATGGCGGCTTCACGGGTTGCTGCGTGGGCAATCAACTTTCCTACCAGTGAATCGTAGTAGGGAGGGACAGAGTAGCCTGTATAGAGGTGTGAGTCGACTCGAACCCCGGGGCCGCCTGGAGGGTGGAAGTGCGTTACTGTACCGGGGCAGGGCAGGAAATTTGTTGGATCTTCTGCATTGATGCGGCACTCAATAGCGTGGCCTCTAAGATGAATATCCTTTTGAGTCACGTGAAGAGGCTCGCCCGCCGCGATGCGCAGTTGGGCTTTTACAATATCGATGCCCGTGACCATTTCACTCACTGGGTGTTCTACCTGGATGCGGGTATTCATTTCGATGAAATAGAATTGACCATTTTCATAGAGAAATTCAAAGGTGCCGGCACCGCAGTAGCCGATCTCGAGGCAGGCATTGATGCAGCTTTGAAAAAGTGGCTCTTTTACCTCTGCGGGTATGTTGGGAGCGGGGGCCTCTTCAACCACTTTTTGGTGCCGACGTTGTAGTGAGCAGTCACGGTCACCTAAGTGAATGACATTCCCGTGCTGGTCGGCAAGCACTTGAACCTCTACGTGCCGGGGGGTCTCGAGGAACTTCTCCATGTAGACCGTTGCGTTATCAAAGTTACTTAAGGCTTCTGACTGAGTCAGGTGAATGGCTTTGGACAGTGCGGCTTCACTCTTGACCACGCGCATGCCGCGGCCACCACCACCGGCGGCGGCTTTGATAATGACAGGGTAGCCAATCGAGCGTGCCAGCTTTATGTTGGTTTCCAAATCTTCCCCGAGGGCACAGCCAGAACCCGGGACAACCGGGACGCCTGCGCGCTTCATCGCTTCGATGGCGGAGAGCTTATTGCCCATCAGGTGAATGGTCTCGGCTGAGGGACCAACAAATTTGAAGCCGCACTGCTCAACCGCTTCAGCAAATTCGGGGTTTTCTGCTAAGAAGCCGTAGCCTGGGTGGATGGCTACGGCGTCAGTGACTTCGGCTGCGCTGATGATGGCGGGGATGTTTAGGTAACTGTGGGTGGCGGGCCCAGGGCCTATGCAGACCGCTTCATCGGCAAGTCGTACGTGCATCAGGTCACGGTCGGCTTTTGAGTAGACGGCAACGGTTTTTATGCCCATCTCTTTGCAGGCGCGTAAGATGCGCAGTGCAATTTCACCTCGGTTGGCGATAACAATTTTGTCCAGTTGCGGTGTGGGCGTATTTGGTACAGCCTTATTAACAGACAGGGTGGTATGGGCAGACATGGTGGTTTGGGTGTCCTGGTTCGCTTGGTTTACACGATCGTAAAGATGGGTTGATCAAATTCAACGGGTTGCCCATTGTCGACCAGTATGGCCTCTATTACGCCTGATTTGTCCGATTCGATCTGATTCATCATTTTCATCGATTCAATGATGCAGAGCACGTCACCTGCTTTTACATGCTGACCGACCTCGACAAAAGGAGGGGTGCCAGGGGATGCCGCGAGATAGGCGGTACCGACCATGGGTGCCAAAACAAGATGGCCTTTTGTGGGGGGTGGGCTGCTGGGGGGTTCGCTGGTCGCTGCTGTGGGTGTGGGTGCTTGCTCCACAGGGGAGGCGGCAGCGGCTGGTGTTACGAGTGGTGCGGTCGAAGCGCGTCGAATACGAATCGCCTCTTCGCCTTCTTTGATCTCGATCTCTTCGATGTCAGATTCTTCAACCAGTTCAATAAGTTTTTTGATCTTTCTGATGTCCATATATATTCCCAGTTATAACCAATAATGTATAACGTTTTGAGCCTCATTCGCTATTTTGTGGCAATCGTTTCAGTGCAGCCTGCAGTGCTAAATCATAGCCATAATCTCCAAGGCCGCAGATAACCCCTTCTGCTATGTCTGAAAAGTAAGAGGTGTGACGAAACGTTTCTCGTGCATGGACATTGGAGAGGTGAATTTCGATGAAGGGGATGGCCATGGCAAGCAGCGCGTCTCGCAGTGCGATGCTGGTGTGGGTAAAGGCAGCAGGGTTGATGAGAATAAAGTGAGTGCCTTCTGCATTATGAATGGCGTCAATCAGTGCGCCTTCGGAGTTGCTCTGGACGCAGTTGAGTGTGTGGCCTGCTTGTTGAGCCTGTGCTTGCAGTCGTTGCTCAATATCGGACGTGTTGTATGGCCATATTTTTCCGGCTCGCGGCTGCCGAGGCGGTTGAGATTAGGGCCGTTCAGTAACAGTAGTGTTGCCATAGTGTAAAGTGACCCTTAAAAGGGTGTTGTTTATTGATCAGCATTTATCACAGCATACTGAAGCAATTTTGCCGATTTGTCTAGTTCAGTTTAAGCGACAATGGCGCATGTTGCCTGCTGAATAGCTGCAAATGGGCTCGATTTTACCGATTTTTTGCGATAACGTTGGGTATCACGGCTTGGTCGAGGTGCGAGATAAAGCGGTCAGCGCTCATCTCTCCCATGATGTCGGCGGTATGGATGCGTTCCCCATTTTTGTCGAGAAACAGTATGCTGGGGGGACCGATCAGGTCGTAGCGGTCGAGCAGTTGAGTGGATTCATCGCCGCCTTCTGTAATGTCGACCTTAATCAGCTTAAACGGTTTCAGCTTTTCGATGCTGCGTAGGTCGGCAAAGGCATTGTGTTCCATCTCTACACAGGCGATGCACCAGTCGGCATAGAAGTCGATCATAGAAGGGCGCTGGTTGAGCACAGCGGTCGCAATGGCCGATGAGAGCTCATCGTTATTTGTCACAGTTTCAAAGTGGAGCCGGGGCATAGCGGATAGGGTGCCTGCCATCTGGTTGCAGTTAGAGTATGTGGTGCTGCGTGCGTACAACGTGTTCGGTGAACCTGTGGCTGCAAATGCAACCGGTTGTAGAGGTTTAAGGGGGTTGGTGATGCCTTGTGCGCCCCCCCAAATCAGCGCCACACCGTATATGACCATGATGATCGCCACGCCTTTCCAGAAGCGGTGCCAGCCTGAAGCGGATGGTTCAAGGGGGTCTAGTGCGCCCATAAATAGGGCTGGAATGATCAATAGGGCGGCCCAAATCAGCATCATAATCGGACCAGGGAGTACGGTACGCAGCAGCCAGGCGGCAACAAAAAGCAAAAGCACCCCAAATACGGCTTTAACGGCGTTCATCCAGCTGCCCGCTTTGGGCAAGATATTGGCTCCGGTGGTGCCGATGATGACCAAGGGGGCCCCCATGCCCAGCCCTAGGATAAACAGTGCGGCGCCGCCTAGGTAGGGACTGCCTTCGCTGGCGATATAGATAAGCGCACCTGCAAGTGGGGCCGATACACAGGGTGAGACAACGAGGGCGGAGAGTATGCCCATCACAAACACTCCGATAAAGTGGCCTCCTTGCTGTTTTGAGTTGAGGGTATCAAGGCGGTGGCGCAGAGGGGCAGGCAGCTGCAGTTCGTAAAAACCAAACATGGATAAGGCGAGCAGCACAAAGAGGCCGGCAAAGAGCGAAAGAATCATAGGGTTTTGCAAATAGATTTGAACGCGGGCACCGCTGAGGCCCACCAGTAAACCGGCGACTGCAAAGGCTAACGCCATGCCCAATACATAGCTGCTGGAGAGAAGGAACCCTTTAACAGGGGTCAGCTGGCTCTTTTGTCCAACAATGATGCTGGATAAAATCGGGATCATAGGGAGGACGCAAGGGGTGAAGGTGAGACCAACACCGAGCAAAAAGAAGAGGCCCAAGATTGGGAGGGTGGAGGCTGTTTTTAGGTAGGCGGCGATGCTGTTAGCGCTCCCTTTGTCCAGTGAGGGGGGGGGAGGTATTGCGGCTGTTTGTGCAGGCATGGTCGGCAGTGCCACGGTTTTGGCCGGCAGTGTCACTGTTTGGATAAGTTTGGAGG
>JAYPBG010000058.1:11400-14396 GCA_038124075.1 Gammaproteobacteria bacterium | reverse complement strand
CACAAGAAGGCGGCGTGAATTTGAGCAATCTATTTCGCGCCAGCGACTAAGTAGCCCCATAGTGCAGCGTCGAATATCGATAGTGTACCTTCGGGTGTCTCAATGGTTGCGGCAAGTCGGTCAGTGATCTCACCCTGTTCGTTTTGGCCATTGACGATGATCTCATGCGGTTGCAGCAGCTGACTAAGGTCCTGGGCAGCAGCGGCGCTGGATCGGTTCTCAGAGGCCGTATGGGCTATATTGTTGCTGGCCTGCGCACCCTTTTTAACGGCTTGAATGGCGTCCAGGGTTGTGATCTGACGGTTGGTTTTTTCGGCTTGCTCGCAGGCTTGTTGGGTTGAGAGTTCCAGCAGGGTGCCTTTGAGCCATTGAAGCGTGCAGTCCAGTTCTGAGGCGTCATCACTGCCGTTGGCCATCGGTTCTATCTGTGATTGCCAGCTGTTTAATGCCTCTTGCTGCTCTGTGATTGGGCCAAGAATATAGCCCACGCTCTCTAGGCTGGTATGGTAGGGGCGCAGTGTGTAGATGCGTGAGAAGGTCTCTGAGAGCGAGGGTGTGCCAAGGGCCTGTTTAAGTGCGACGGTTTCTTGGCAGAGTGTGAGCCGCTTCTGAAGGGCATCGATCTCTCTTAGGAGCGTCTGTTTTTCTGAGTGGCTCATCGTTTTTTGAGGGAGCTTAGTCTGGATGGCTTTGCAGAGATGGCCTAAGTAGGATTGAAGTTTTCTCAGTGCTTTAACGTCGATATTGGGGGTGTCGCTTTGCAGCTCACTCAATGTCTCTGTAATGAACGGCAGCAGCAGTTTAGACACTTTACTCTGTTGTTTAAGTTGTGTAGCAAAATGATCATCTGTGAGCGTGTTAATGATATGCGTCACAGCGCCTTGGGTTGAGATGTTTGCTGGGGTATCCAGCTCACCTGCATCCATCAGTTTAAGCAAGCGGGCTGCGAGTTCTGTTTCTGAGGGCTCGGTTTCTCTGTTAGGATCATGTCTGTTAGGGGGCAGCATGAGCTTGTCATAGGCTGTTCGCAACTCAGGCAGATGTTCGAAGCGCTCCCATAATGTGTGCCACTCTTTGAAGTGTGCCTCATAGAGCGCTGGGCGCGCTTGCTGTATGTGTGACAGCGCTTGCGTGGCGGTTTGGCTTCGTTGGAGTTGTCTCTTCATGAAGTGTTGAAGGTTGTGCTCGAGGTCGCTGCCTCTCCAGCTGTTGTCACTTTCCATGGCTTGAACCGTGTCTAACGGTTGCAAAGACGCTTCGATGATCTCTATGGTTTTGGCAGCCGAGTGTCGTGCTGCTAGGCGCTCGGGTTGTTCATCCAGTTGGGTGGGTATCGGACGGGTGCTGTTGGGCTCAGGGTGTATGATCTTATGGGGCGCTGCTTTGAGTGAGAGCGCTTTCTCTTTTAACTGTAATTCCAGTGCACCCAGGGCGTTGAGCACGGTGTCTCTGTTGTTGACTTCTGCCCCCATATTCTCTTTTTTTTCTGCAATCTCTGCGAGTAGATGGTTGCATTTCTTTATCAGTATGTCACTGGAAGGCGGTGTTTGATCCGCTGAACGGATGGGGGTTGCTTCAGCCTCTTGAGTGCGACGGTCTAAAAAGGCGTTGAACTCTGATAAGGGTTTGCTGAGTCTTAGGGTATAGAATTTCGATGAGATCTGCCCCAGTAGGCTGGAAGCTTGAGACTGAGGTGCTCGCATGTCGCTTGTACTTATGTCGTTTGTACTCTCTTGAGCGGGTACTTGAGCGGGTAAAACTTTGCCGATAATCCAGCTCATAGGGGTTAGAGCATAAGAGAGCCCGTGCTGTAACGTTGCACATGTTCTACCAAGCGTGCTGGTAGACTCTTGTGTGTTGGCTGAGGGGGTGATAGGGGTATTGATTGGGCTGTTTTCTTGAGCGGCTGTGTGGTGACTCTGCATGGTTATATGCATGGGTAATAAGCTCCATTTATTATCTTGGCATGAGTGTTTGGCCAGGTTCTTTGGCGTCTGTAAATTTTTCAGTGCTTTTCAGTCATTCATTACTTGTCAAGCAGCTATAGCCGGTGAATTCAAAGAACCGTTTTTATCAGGAAGAACTTTGATTTGCAATAGATATTTCCGTTTTTTGTTCATCGGTTGGCTCCTTAATCGCGTCGTCGTTAATAAGCTCTGAATAGGTCATTTTTATCAGGAGTGGCCACTCATCGGGGTTTCGTGATAAACCCATGCCGTAGAGTGCTTCAAGCTGATCTTTGATGGATAGATCGGAAATCAGTCCATATTTAAAGATACGGTCCATGAATACGGTGCCATCGTCTCGTTCGGCATTCAGTTGATAGATAATGTTTCGTTGGGCAGAGTAAATGTCGAGCGGTGAGTTTAATCTTCGGTTCTGTTCGTTCACGAGATAGGTTAACGCAATGGAGGAGAAGGTCTGGCAGGTCGCGCCCTTGAACAAGCTGTATCTAATGTGACGATCCAGTCGTTGGCATTCATCTTCCAGTGCTTTTAGAGGCGCTTCTAGAGAGGCTTCTAGATCGACCTCTGTATCTGTACTGTTCAGGGCTGTCTGTTTTATCGTGTCGACTACATGGGTGGCGAGCTCAATCACGGTTTTGTATGAATCATCGAGGTTGTTATCATGCATATCGAGTACAAGGCGCTTCAGCTCTTCCATATTTTTCTGATACGCTTCGCCGTGCATGGTGCCACTGTTTATTTTATGGGTAAGATTGATGAATTTTTTGATAGGCAGCACTTCGTTCGTCTCAAAAAATCTTTGGATGATCGGTGCCGCTTGGCGGGTGACCTCTCCATCTATTGTATGAATTTGAGCGTATTCAATCTGTTTTGGATCGGACCTCATCCAGGCGACTTTATCTTGGGTCGCGAAAAGAAAGTGACTCTTTTTTTCTATGTCATCTCGTATCATGTTGATTTTGTTTTGGTGATCTTGGGCAGAGGTGATGATGGCGGCCGGTGCTTCTCCAGGCCCTTTGCTTGCAACGA
>JAYPBG010000058.1:7105-11390 GCA_038124075.1 Gammaproteobacteria bacterium | reverse complement strand
ATTTCATCATGTTGTTACAGGGGGTTATTTGATTGAAATAGGGATCATTTCGCTCAATAATGGGCATTTTAGAGGCAGGGTTAACCAGCGTATAAAGTTTTTTGATGAGAGGTTTAATCTGCTCTTTGGATATGTTTCTCGCTAACGCTGCAAAGAAGAGGAGGGGCTCACAGGTTTCGATGATATCTATGCCCATTCTGCGGCCAACGCTGCTGATTTTTTGAAGGGGTATTTGTGTAAATAGTGTATTGTGTACATGGAGTGCTGACAGTTTTTGTAGAAAATGCTCCCCCTCTTGTGTTGTAAAGAAGGTTTTCCATTCACTCAACGGTTTGCTGCTGTCTAACTTCTTTAGCATCTGTTGAAAGAGGGGCTCTTTGATCATCAGTTCAAACCCTTTTTTTTGTGCTGTAATTTGAGGTTCCTCGCTGGGCTCAAGTATGTTCTCCAATAAAAAAGAGCTCACTTTATCGTTCTGCTCTCTAATGGCCTCTTCAAGGTGGTTATGTAGGCTGCTAAGCTGTGCGGCCGATAGAGCATTCAACCAATCGGTTTTAACACCGTTTTCTAAAATCTGTATTTGCTCTTGAGATAGAATAACGCCATTCTGCTGATCCAGGGTGTGCCGCACATGCTTTTTTACCGCTTCTCCGAGCTGCTTGGTATCCGTTCCATCTTCGTGCAGTCTTATATCCTGGTCGCCTGCGAGCGCGTGCATGACCAGCAGAGACAGGGGGAGTTTTTTATGCTCACTCATCAATTTCATTAATGCGCTTTTTAGCTCATCATAGCTTAATGCATTTTGGGACTTTACAAAGGCTAAATATGTCTTAAGCGGAGCATCGGTTGGTAGGGCTTTGAATGTGTGAGGTTGTTTTGGGGGCTCTGTGCACTCTAGGTTCATGTCGCCGCAACGTGTATTCAGGAGCGGTCCAAACAGGTGTTGAAAGGGGGGCGTATTGATTATGGTTTTTGTGACGTTCATCTTTTCTGGCCTTGTACTTGTAAATACATTGGAAATGTTCGTTGATTAGCGCGTAATAAGCATGGCGTAATGGAATGTGTTTAACATTTTCACTGTGACAATAAGCATTTTTATGGCTCGAGTCAATCTACTCATCCATTTAAAATGCGAGCTTTTGATTTTTGGTCTGTTTTTTTAGCGGACAGAGTGCGGGACCTGTTGATGCTGTGTAATAAAAAAACAGGTTGGACTTTTTTTTATATGTGAATAGGTGTTTTGGGTATAGTTGGTGACCGCTCTGATTTTTCTTTTCATGCCTTTCTGTATGTATTATTTTTTATTCATGTTTTTTATTTTTTTGTGTCGTTGTGCAAGAGGGAGTGATTCGAGTGATCGGCACTGTTGGTAGAAGGTTTCCATGGTGCCGCCTGAGGCTAGGGTGGCCTTCATCATTGCGAGAAATCCGGGGACTAGGGCGTAGTAGGTGGCGACACTGTTAAGTTGTGCGTTATTGAGTGGGCCGTCAAAATAGTGCTTGTAGTAGGCTTTTCCATCCCATTCGCGCTCTTTTAATATTTGATAATCGTTACGCAGTTGTTGGATGATCCTCTCTTTTTCTATACGTTTTTCGTCATCACTGATCTCAGATTGATAGAGCCCCTCTAAACGGTTTCGTGTGCTCATAACAAGATCAATAAAGCGCTCTCGACGAGAGAGGCTCTTTATGTAGTCTTGGTAATTTTTTTCATCCCCGACCTGTTTATACCACTGCCTCATACCTTCCATCTCTACAGCCATGGCGAAGCTTTCATTGAATACGCTGTCGCCTTTGAGGTAGACGGTTTGGTGGGCCAGCTCATGAAAGATGAGGGCGCGCAATGCGTTCGTTGAGTAGTGGTTGAATGTGCTTAAAACAGGGTCGTTAAACCAGCCAATGGTGGAGTAAGCCGTGACGCCGCGTGTGTAGACATCGTAACCTTGGCTCGCCAACGTTTCCGCTTTTGCTTCGGCGTTTTCTTGTTTGAAGTAGCCTTGATAGGTGACGCAGCCGATAACAGGGAAGCACCAGCGGTAGGGGGTAAGAGAGAGCTCTTCGGCGGCGACTACATTCCAGACAACGTAGGGGCGATCCAGTTCAACATAGTTACGGTATTGGTCTTGAGTCGGCAGTGCTAAATGCTTTTCTGAGAAGGTCAGTGCGGAGAGTACTGTATTGAGCGTATCTTTGAGTGCTGGGTCTGTCTGTGGATCCTTTAATATCGCTTCAATGGGTTGTTGGTTAGACATAATGGAGAGGTGGCCACTGACCGCTTGGCTGTAAAAATGTAGAGAGTCGCAGCCGGTAAGAGGCGCCGTTAAACCAACCGCAAGGAGTGCTGTTTTGAGTGTTGTTTTGAGCATGAGGGGTTCCCTGATACAGGGCTTGTCAAGCCGCTATATATTACGCTAAAGCTCAGTGATTACGTTAAAGCCCAGTGCTGTCAGTCGCTTCGCCCACGTTTTAGGCAGGTTTGTACAGCCCTTCAGTGTGACTTGGCTCCATTCGAGTCGAACCGGATAGGTGCGCCTTAGGCTGTCGAAGCTAGGGCTGTACTGAGTGCGCTCTTTCAAGTGTAGCTGATTGTGGTTAGGTAGATTGTGTTTAGGTAGATTGTGGTTCTGAGCGGGCTGTGCGGTTTTTAAAGCGTGATCATCTTCATGAATCGGGTAGATACGATTGAGCAGCTGCTGCAGTAAGGCTTGAAAGCCTTGGGTTTCACACCCTTCAGAGCTCATAGGCACATCAGCCAAATCAATGCAGTGTTCGGGCTGCTCTTCGTAATGAAAGGGCGTCTCTTGGTGGGGAGGGTGGGGTGGCCTCTGTTGGTTGTACCACTGTTGTAGGGCATGGGCGATCTGTGTTGTACCGTTGACCTTTCCAAGCCAGGAGTAGCCTGCGATATGTGGTGTGCCAATCATCGTTTTTGAAAGCAGTTCTGAGTTGATGTTGGGCTCGTTTTGCCAGACATCCAAAATAAGGTGGAGGTCGTTTTCCTTCTGCATGCGCTGCATAAGCGCTTTTTCATCAATGATATCGCCGCGACCCGCATTTAGCAGAATGGTACCGGGTTGAAGCCAGGCGATGGATTGGTGGTTGAGTAAATGCCTTGTTGGGTAAGGGGGGGTGTCTGTAAGTGGGGTGTGAAAACAGACGACATCGCAGTGGCTGAGCAGCGTTTTTAAGTCTGACCATGGCTTATGCTGTATGGGGTTGGGGGGGGCGTCGGAGCTGAGTGTGCTGGCGGAAGAGGTTCTAGTCGAAGCACTGGTCGAAGCACTGTACTGTAGAGGCGGATCATTGATGAGTGTGGGAATGCCCAGGGCATTGAGCTTACATTGTAACGCCTGACCAACGTTGCCAAAGCCAACAATGCCGATGCGAGCGTTAAACACAGAGCGGTTTAACCTCGTCATGGCGCTCAACAGGGCAGTGATGACATATTCGCTGACGGCGTTTGCGTTGCAGCCGGCTGCGTCGGCAAACGCAATGCCTTGTTGTTGAAGGTAGTCGCAATCAATATGGTCTCGGCCGATGGTGCAGGTCCCGACAAAACGTACAGCGTGCTGCTCGAGAAGGGCTCGATTGACGGTTGTGACGGAGCGAACGATGAGTGCGTCTGCACCGGTGAGGTCGGCGGGGGTTATATGGCGGCCAGGCAGCGTTATAACGTCGCCAAATCGTGAGAAGGCCGTTTGAGCGAAGGGAATGTTCTCGTCAGCGACTATTTTCATCTATCGAGCTGTTGGGTGAAGAGGTTTATGCCATACTGCACAATCTCTTCCATGTCACTCTTTCGGGCAAAAATACCGTCAGTTACTAAGCGGCAGACGCCATGAAGGGTTGCCCAGGTGAGTTGAGCGGTGCGCAGAGGGTTGTCGGAAGGGATTACTTTCTGTTCGCTAAACTCAGTGATCCAGCCAACATACGCCCTAAAGGCACGCCTGGCCAGTTCTTCAAGCTCGGGTTCCGTATGTTTGATCCAGAGGTCATTGCCAACCATTAAGTCATACTTTTTGGGGTGTTGCGTGGCATAGTTGACGTAGGTGAACATCAACGCTTTAAACTTCTGTTGAGGGCTCAGTTCAGGGTTGTCCATAACGGCTTGCCCCTGTTCATAAAGCTCCGTTAGCCCTTGGCTGGCAAGGGCGGCCAGTAAATCTGTGCGGTCTTTAAAGTGGTGGTAGGCGGCCGTGCGTGATACGCCAATGCGTTTACTTAAGTCGCGCATGGTCAACCCGTCATTCCCTTTTTCAACCAGCAGCTCTTCGGCCGCTTTTAAG
>JAYPBG010000058.1:0-7095 GCA_038124075.1 Gammaproteobacteria bacterium | reverse complement strand
CTTTTAAGAGTGCCTGTTTAAGGTCGCCATGATGATATCGGGGGCGTTTTTGAGGGCGGCTTATAGGGGGAGGGGTGTCAGGGTTCTCAGCGCTACGGTTGCTCAGGTCGGGGTGAGGGGAGGATGCGCTGGGGTCTGCGGGCTCAATGGCGTCAGCCATTTTTTTGGAGTCTTGGTCAGGGGGTATGCTCATGAAAAACTAATTTACCTATTTTATGCAGCTTTAGGGGGTACCCACTTTAATCCGTTCAAAGCAGGGTCGATAAAATTTTGTTTCTAATATGGATGTTTCATCTTGACGCCGTCAAATTGCATTGGTATCCTGGCGGTCAAGAGATTACTTCCGGTTTATAAAACCAAAGATTCCAGTCATTATATCCATAGCCCACTCTTGAGCAACCTGTGAAGGTTAATTTAATATGTCTAATACATCTCACGCTAATACCCATGACACCTATCCAAATGTTTTACGCCCATTAGATTTGGGCTTTCGAACCCTAAAAAACCGTGTTTTGATGGGGTCGATGCACACCACCCTAGAAGAAGCACCTAATGGTTTTGAGCGTATGGCTCGCTACTTTGCTGAGCGTGCACGTGGTCAAGTGGGCCTCATGATCACGGGTGGCATCTCGCCCAATGAAGAGGGCCTTGTCATCGGCGGTGGTGCAAAACTCACAACCGATGAAGAGGTTAAAGAGCACAAAATTGTAACCGATGCGGTGCATGAAGAGGGCGGGGTCATCTGTATGCAGATTTTGCATACAGGGCGCTATGCCTATAACAATAAGCTGGTTGCCCCTTCACCCATTAAGTCACCGATTAATCCATTTGTGCCAAGAGAGCTTACTACTGAAGAGGTGTGGAAACAGGTAGACGATTTCGTTCGGTGCGCAGAGCTGGCCAAAAAGGCCGGATATGATGGCGTCGAGATCATGGGTTCAGAAGGCTACTTTATCAATCAGTTCATCTGCAAGCGTACCAATCAGCGAACCGATGAGTGGGGTGGCTCTTATGAGAACAGAGTGCGATTCCCGCTTGAGATTGTTCGCCGCACTCGAGAGCGGTTGGGTGAGGAGTTCATTATTGTCTATCGCCTCTCTATGCTGGACCTGGTGCCAGAAGGCTCCGTGTTGAGTGAAACCTTGCAGCTGGCGAAAGTCATTGAAGAGGCGGGTGCAACCATTATTAATACCGGAATTGGTTGGCATGAAGCGCGTATCCCGACCATCGCCACTATGGTGCCTCGTGCCGCATTTACTTGGGTAACCGCGAAGCTGCGTGGGCATGTTTCGGTCCCGGTGGTGGCCTGTAACCGGATCAATATGCCGGCCGTTGCCGAAGAGGTTTTGGCACGCGGTGATGCTGACATGGTCTCCATGGCGCGCCCTTTCTTGGCGGATCCTGAGTGGGTTCTAAAAGCCCAAGAGAACCGGGCGGATGAGATCAATACCTGCATTGGCTGTAATCAGGCCTGCTTAGATCATACTTTTCAGGGCAAGATGAACAGCTGTTTGGTTAATCCACGCGCGTGTCATGAGACGGAGCTCAATTACCTGCCGACCGATAAACCTAAGTCGATCGCTGTTGTGGGTGCAGGCCCTGCAGGTTTAGCCTGTGCAACCTTGGCTGCACAGCGTGGCCATAACGTCGTGCTTTTTGATAAAGCGTCTGAAATTGGTGGGCAGTTTAACTACGCGAAAAAAGTGCCCGGTAAAGAGGAGTTTTATGAAACATTGCGCTATTTCAACCGCCAGATAGAGCTTCAAGGCGTTGACCTGCGTTTAAATACAGAGGTGACGGCTGAGGCGCTAAAAGCAGGGGGGTATGATGAGGTTGTTGTGGCCAGTGGTATTCAGCCGCGTACACCGGATATCCCTGGCATCGATCACGAAAAAGTGATCGGTTATATTGACCTTTTCCGAGGTGCATCGGTTGGAAAACGTGTTGCGATCATCGGTGCGGGCGGCATTGGCTTTGATGTTGCTGAAGTTTTGACGCATGAAGGTGAGTCAACCAGCCTTGATGTGGTGCGCTTTATGAAAGAGTGGGGGGTCGATATGGAGATCGCAGTGCCGGGAGGGGTTGAAAATATTGATGCTGAAACTGAAGCATCACCGCGCGAGGTCTTTTTATTGCAGAGAAAGAGCAGCAAAGTGGGGGGTGGCTTAGGTAAAACGACCGGGTGGATACATCGCACCAGTTTGAAGAATAAAGGGGTGCGCATGGTCAGTGGCGTGACCTATGATAAAATTGATGATGAAGGCTTCCACATTACAGTCAATGGTGAACCGACACTGCTGGATGTGGATCATGTGATTGTCTGTGCAGGTCAGGTCCCTCTGCGTACCCTCTTTGACGAGCTGAAAGAGGGTGATCAGTCGGTGCATGTGATCGGTGGTGCTGATGTGGCTGCAGAGTTGGATGCCAAGCGTGCGATTAACCAAGGTGCACGGCTGGCCGCTGAGATCTGATGAAAAAGCCATAAAGTCATAAAGCCATAAAGTCATCAGCCAGCATGGTGAGCTCGTTGTGAGTACGCATCATGCTGGCTGAGTGCATTTTGAATAATAAAAAATGGACTGAAAATGTTATTGCAAGTGTTTTTGCCCTAAGATGGGTTATAATTGTTCTATGAACGTGCTTAAAGAAAAGCGAATCTATAGAATCTATAGTAAACAATAAAAATATGGCAAAGTGACGCATAGAATCAGAATATGTCTAATAACTATGAGCTTTACATTATAGGTACGGAAAACCAGGCACATATGCTCTCGTCACATCTGGAAGGTGTTGAGAATATGTTTTCCGTGAACAGTGCCACACTCGATGGCTTACGGTCGAAGTCTGTTGAATTACAAGAGCCGTGTGTCTTCGCAGTATTCGATAACACGGTTGAGGATGCTGCGTTAGCACCTGATCGAGCGAAGGGGCTGCCAGAAAGTTCAGAAAGCTCAGAAAGCTCAGAAAGCCCTGATGAGCCCGCTACAGTGGATGATTTCTTCAAAACAATAAAAAAAATAAGACCTTTTAAGAAAAACCCCTTCATCGTCATTACTCATAATGAAGAGATCGACTATATATCCCGCTGCCATGATGTGGGTGCTTACGATGTGGTGCCTGATAATTTGGCGCCTTATGAGATGAGTTTCCGGCTTATGACGGCGGTGAACACCTATGAGCGTGAAGTGAAGCTGAAAGAGAAGCTACAGGATGCGCAAAAGGTGGCGTTTGATGCGATGGAGGACTCTTCTGAACTGGGAAGGGTTCTGCAGTTTTTGACGCGCAGTAATGACTGCTTGGATTTTGTGGAGTTGTCGCAAGCCATTTTTGAATCCTTTGAAAAACTTCATGTTCATGGGTCAATTATGATCTTCTATGAGGGGGAGGAGTACTACTTCTCAGATGATGAGACGATCCGACCTATAGAGATGCGCCTGATGAAGACGGTGCACGAAAACTATCTTAAAGAGGTGAGCCAAGGGGCTTCAGTAAGCCGCTTCTTAACCTTTAATCAAAGGATTGTCTCGGTTGGCAGCTCCTGCAGTATGTTGGTGCGTGATGTGTCTGAGGAGCGGCAAGGCAGAATGCGCGATATCCTCGCAGGTATTATTACGGGGTTGGATTCCCGATCACTGTTTGTGATTGGGCGAGATAAAGAGGCGCGCAGGCAGGTGTTGTTAAAGAAGCTGTTTAGTGTGGTACGGGAGACGGTGGATGAGTTCCAAGAGCTCTACGATAGCTCAGAGGATCACACCTTGTCGGTTATGGATGACTTTATGCTCACTTTGAGCTCGGGCATGTCGGTGCTGGGCTTAACCGATGAACAAGAGAGCTATTTTATTAAGGCGGCGGAGGAGGCTATGAACGCCTTAGTCTCCCAATACACCGATCAGATTAAAATGCGCACCTACCTAGAGCAAATTTTAGAACAGATGCAGTCGCTCTATAAGGCGATCTAACAGGGTGGGGCTTTACCGTTGAAAAAAACCTGTTCGGAAGGTTAGAGTGATAGGGGTGTGACGGTGTAACGATGTAACGATGTAAGAGAAGAATAGACGCGAATAGCAGTTTACCTCGGGCGGACAGGACGATAAACTCTCTGCTTATATTAGTTCTGAAATATACTAAGGCTAATCACGGCCTTATCGAGGAAAACAATGAGCGCTGATAACCCGGTTGGAGCAGACCAGGCTTCAAATCCCCTGATTTCAAATTCCCAGACCTCAAGCATCCTGACCTCTGATTCAGAGTCTGCACAGGATGATCGTGAGAAAAAGAGAAAAAAAGTGCGTATGGTATCGCACACTGCCCCACGTGAGCTCGTTAAGCAGCATCTGGATAATCTGAAGGCGCCTGAGGCGTTCACCCCGTCTGAACTTGATCAATTTCGAGAACAATTCAAAAGGCAGTTAAAAGCCAATGATGCCGTACTTGTGGCGCACTACTATACCGATCCTGAAGTCCAGGCTTTGGCAGAGGAGACAGGGGGCTGTGTTGCAGACTCTTTAGAGATGGCGCGATTTGGCTATGAGCACCCTGCCAGCACCGTAGTGGTCGCCGGTGTTAAGTTTATGGGGGAGACCGCTAAAATTCTCAGCCCAGAAAAGCGTGTCATTATGCCAACATTGGAGGCGACCTGCTCTTTGGATATTGGCTGCCCTGTTGACTCCTTTTCCCAATTTTGTGACCAACACCCCGATCGAACCGTCGTGGTCTATGCCAATACGTCAGCGGCGGTAAAAGCGCGTGCCGATTGGGTGGTGACCTCCAGTATTGCAGTCGAGTTGATCGATCACTTAGATAGCCAAGGTGAATCGATCATTTGGGCGCCTGATCGACATCTTGGGCACTATATTCAGACCCAAACCGGTGCGGATATGCTGCTGTGGGATGGGTCCTGTATTGTGCATGAAGAGTTTAAAGTGCGCGGATTGGAGAGTGTTCGAGCCATGTACCCTAATGCGGCCGTATTGGTTCACCCTGAATCACCCGCGTCTATAATTGAGCATGCGGATGTGGTGGGCTCAACCAGCCAGCTGATCAAAGCGGCCTGTGAGATGGAGAATAAACTCTTTATTGTGGCCACCGATCGGGGCATCTTCTACAAAATGCAGCAATTGAACCCTGATAAGATCTTTATAGAGGCTCCGACGGCAGGAGAGGGGGCGACTTGCCGCTCTTGTGCCCACTGCCCTTGGATGGCGATGAACACCCTTGAGCAGCTTGCTTGTGTCTTTGATGAGGCTAAGCCTGATGAGGCTGGAAAAGCGCAAGGGATTGGAAAAGAGGTTATTGTTGATTCTGCGCTGGCTGAGCAAGCAAGGGTGCCACTGCAGAGAATGTTGGATTTTGGTGCTTCGTTAAAGTCGTCGTCAACGTCGTGATTTGGGTTGGGTGCTAGCGGACCCGAAATGCCTGCCGATAGTTGAAAATCTCTTGAATACGATGCTCTATTTTGGCCGTGAGTTGAAAGTTGGCCTTTGTCAGTCGGAGTGCATATTTTAACTGCTGTATGGCACCATCGGTCTCATTATGGAGAAACAGCACCTCTGCCCTTGCTTGGTGGACACCCACAATATTCTCTAGTGCTCCTTGTGCTTCTGACAGTAGCCGCCAGAGGTAGGTGTTGTTGGGCCTTTGGGTAAGCTGCTGCTCTATGATCGGCAGAGCTCGGCTCGCCTCTTTGATTCTGAGTAGGTTCTGCGCATAATAGATGCTCAGAGGATAGTTACCTGGGTTGTAATTAAGGTGTTCTTTCAGCAGGGCAGTCGCAGCCTCATAGTCGTTTTTAGCCATCAGCACTTCTGCCTCAGTAATCACATAGGTAATGCGCCTAGGGTCTGCTTCTCGCAGGGGGTGCAGTGCCTCATAAGCCTCATCGTAACGGTTGGCCTTTAGCAGCGCTCTTACCAGGCCATAGCGGTTTGCGGCACTGCCCACGCCTCTCTTTTTATTCTTATGCTTATTCTTATTCAGTGTCTCGGGTGTTTCCTCACCCAGAGCGGACTGGAACTGCTTTACATTGTCCATGGTGTCGCTGGTGTAAGCGGATAAAACACGTGCGCGCATTAAGCTATATTCAAGCGCGTGGGGTGTGTAGTGTTGTGCAGGGTATTTGGAGGCTCGGTTTTTAGAGTCGGAGATCCTAGACTGAGTCACAGGGTGAGTGAGCAGAAATTCGGGGGGCAGCTCACCCATATAGCGGCTATTACTGTGCAGTTTTTCAAAAAAGCGCGGCATCGCATGTGGATCAAGCCCTGCTCGAGAGAGTGCCTGCATGCCAATTCGATCGGCTTCACGCTCATGTTCGCGACTGTAACGCAGTTGGTTCTGAACCGCGAGCGCCTGTGTTGTCGCCAGTGCGGCGATACCAGGGTCGCCACCGGTCGTTGCCATAAGGGCGACACTGGCCAGCAAAGCAGCAATTCCTGCCCATTTAGTTCGGTTTGCATGTTCACTGTTGCGTGCGTAGTGCCGTTGGCTTAAGTGAGCGAGCTCATGCGCGAGGACACTGGCCAGCTCATCCTCCTCGTCAGAGTGGAGCAGAAGTCCGGCATTGACGCCGACAATACCGCCAGGTACGGCAAAGGCGTTGATTGTCTCGCTGTTCACAATCACCAATTCAATGTCTGGGGAGTTGATCCCGCTGTGCGACGCGAGCCGATAAATGAGGCTTTCCAAGTAGTCATTGAGCAGGGGGTCTTGTATCAAGCTGGCTTGGCGCCTAAGGCTGCGCAGCCAGGCGCGCCCCAGGGTGTGCTCCTTCTCTGGGCTGCTGATGGCTGAGACGCGATCGCCCAGTATGGGAAGGGGGTGGTCGGTCAAGTGCCCTTGTGAAGGGTGCTCAGAGAGCAGCGGCATGGGGTGGTAAGCAGGTTCTGCTACCGGGCTGATGGAGGTCTTAATGACCGGCGCGAGAGAGCTGTTGGCTTTCAGTCTGTCTGCAGGGGTGCAGAGTGCGATCAGTGCGATCAGGACCATACATGTGCAACCAATGCGATGAGATGCGCTAAGCAAAGCACGATGAGACCGGCCGTGTGGGTTTTTTTGATTTTGTTGATGTGTGTTAGCCATGTGAAAGCGACTCCATAATAT
>JAYPBG010000057.1:7762-14408 GCA_038124075.1 Gammaproteobacteria bacterium | reverse complement strand
ATGCACTGCTGAACGCCAACCACTGGGTGATACACACCTACAAAGCGATCGACTCTGGGCGCACCATCCTAGGCAGCATGGTGGATATGGAGACAGGCATGCGTGGATTCCTGATCTCAGGCAAAGATGAATTTCTCGAGCCCTACCACGCTGGCCAAAAGGTATTTTCCGAGAGAACAGCTCAATTGAAACAGACCGTCTCAGACAACCCTGCTCAAGTCGAGCGATTAAATAAAATCATAAAGATGGAAGAAGCCTGGACAAACGAGGTCGCTAAGGTTCAGATTGATATCCGTCGACAGATAGTAAAAAGCCATGATACAGTCAAAAAATTTAATACGCTTTCCGAAAGAACGGTTGGGAAAGAGAAATTTGACGCACTTCGTGCAGCCCTTGCCAAAATTGACACAGCGTTAAAACAGCAGGGCGACCTATACGGCCAATTCCTACTGCAATCCATCCTCCTTGACATGGTCAACCAGGAAACGGGGCAGCGCGGCTTTCTGCTCTCTGGCAAAGAGATCTCCTTAGAGCCCTACCATCAAGGCAAAACGGCCTTCGCACAAAACATTCAACGTTTGCGCAACCACTTCCGTCAATCAGGTTACCAAAGCCATATGAGTGCGCTGCTGGACACCTCTGAGAACATGGCTCAAGCCTGGGCTGAAGAAGCGGCCGACCCTGAGATCGAGGCGCGCCGTGAGATGAACCGAGTCAATACCACCATAGAGGACCTGATCCGTTTTATGGAGAAAGGCGAAGGCAAGCGCCATATGGATGCCATTCGAGAGGAGATCAATCGCTTTATTGCTGAAGAAGAGGTGCTTATTGAACTTCGCACCGAAAAAGCAGACAGCATAGGCGCCATGACCATCTCTGTGACCGTTGCCAGTTTTTTCATCTCTGTAGTGCTGGTTATTTTCTCCAGCTACCTCTTAGCGAAAAAAATCTACAGACAAATAGGCGCAGAGCCAGAATATATGGCCACCATCACACGGCGCATTGCGGATGGTGACTTAAGAGAGTCGCTCTCATCCAGCCATCAAAAAGAGAGAACTGGCATATACTCCGCCATGTTCGATATGAGTGGGCGCTTACGAAGCATGCTCAGCAAAATCCTAGAGACAACCCGCACTCAATCACAGTCAACCTATAACCTGGTCACCATAGCAGAAGAGACCAGCAACAATGTCCGTAAACAGCAGGACTCCACAGCCGAAATCGTCAGCGCTCTGTCACAGCTAAGGGCTACAGCGTCTGAAGTGGCTACAAGCACAATGAACGTCGCAGGCTCCGCCAATCAAGCACGAGAGATGGTTGATTTGGGCAATCAAAAAGCCGATCAGGTATCAGCACAAATTCAAGCGCTGTCTGAAGAGCTTAGGCGGATTGCAACCAGCATTCAAGAGCTGTCTAACAGCGCCAACGGTATCTCTAACATTCTCGACGTCATCAAAAATATCGCTGATCAAACCAATCTTTTGGCACTGAATGCCGCCATTGAGGCCGCCAGAGCGGGTGAACAAGGACGCGGCTTTGCCGTTGTCGCAGATGAAGTGCGCTCGCTGGCACAGAATACCCAAAACTCAACGTCAGAGATTGAAACCATGATTGTTCAACTGCAGCAAGGTGCAAACGCCTCTGTTGAAGCCGCTTCAAAAGGGGTTCAACAAGCTGAAGATACCGTCACAGAGACCCTAGCCGTCACCAACGCCCTGTCAGATATTAAAGCAGCGGTTGACACCATCACCGACATGTCCAATCAGATCGCCACAGCGGCAGAGGAACAAGACGCGGCTGCGCAATCGATGGAGTATAAGGCCGTTGAAATACGGGATCTCTCCGATAAAACCGGCAACAGCTGCCACACCATTGAAACCGCTTCAGAACAGCTGCAGTCACTCTCTGCATCACTGGAGACCGAAGTGTCAAAATTTTCTGTATAACTCTGTATAAACGCGCACAAACACCCTCTTGAAACAGCGCCTTGAAACCGTTCAAACTGTGCCCACAGTCGTCACTCATTTTTCGCCCACCGTCCACCGTTTCATAACTATTTTACCATTGCCCCTCCCTAGCAATCATGTATGATATACCCTCGATACCGCTTAGCACTTAATACTGCTTAATACTTAGAACCCTAGGACCCATCTTAAGCCCTTATTCAAGTTCTTATTAAAGCACCATAACAGTTAAAAGATAATAGAAAGGATATCCATTATGCAACTCTCACACTCAGGCCCCATTGCACCCGTCCACCCTATAGAGCGCCCGCCATTGGACGCCCCTACCCACTTACCCATGGCACAAATAACGCCTCTGCCGGCACGAAACGCCCTTCTCTATGGCGCATTCAACAGCATGATGGATTTACCAACCAAAACCATTAACGCTACTCAACGGCGCTAAAGCGAATGACGAAGAGCAGGTCATCGCTGCATTAAAAGCGCATGCCGATATCGACTATCAAGATGTAGATGGTCAAACCGCCCTTCACCATGCCGCCCAACGAGGTCATAACCGGATCATCCGCACCCTATTACACAGAGGCGCTTCGCGCACTTGCGTCGCGAATAATAAAAAAACAGCTCTGCATCTCGCCGCCGCGCATTCACCCAATATATACACCCTCCGCCAACTGACGGGTTACAACATGGATGTGAATGGCCAAGATGCACTCGGTCGAACCCCACTCCATGACGCAGTAGAGAGCAGCCTTAATCATGATAACAATGTCGCTCTGCTTCTATCGCAGCCTACCATCAATCTTAATATAAACGATGCTGACGGCCATACGGCCCTCTACTACGCCATTAAAAACCCTCAACTCACCCACCGCGCCAAACTCATGATTGATACACTGAGTGATGTTGACAAAATTCGCGACCATGGAGAGACGCTGTTAATGTTAGCGCTGCGCTTCAATAATCTCGACATTGCTCGCCACCTCATTGCAAAAGGTGCGAGCCCAAACTCCACAAACAGCGCCGGTGAAAGCGCGTTACAGCTCGCCATGAAGACGCAACACCTCGAGATCGCTGAGCAGCTTCTGCATAAAGGGGGATCCATTTACCATAAAGACAACAACGGCAGAACAGCACTGCACTATGCGGCGGCGCACACGAATCAAGCACTCATGAGACTGACCCTCAATCAGATCAATAAACAGAACTTTGTGATGCGACAGCTCTACTCAAAGAGCTGGTACATAAATACTCAAGACAAACACGGTCAAACAGCGCTGCATGCCGCCTATCAACATAACAACAGTGAAACGATTGAGCTGCTAAAAAGCTTAGGCGCAGACCAAAGAACGATCGATCAATATGGCAAAATACCGCAAGATCATGCGAACAAAGACAGAGCACTCAATGATAGCGCTCAAACAGACAATAACAATATCAATACCTATAACAGCAGAGAAAGCGAAACCGATGACCTCATATTACGTTACCATGAGCCCCACATACCCACTCTTAAGTCTCAGACCGCGCACTCAACCATAGCTCAAGTCAGCCGTGCTCGTGCTTCAGGTGACATCAACGGGTTTCCTTTAAGGGTACAACTGCGCTATAAACAGGGTGCGCTCTCAAAACTGGGCGCCGCCATTGTTAACAAATCACTCAGCTTTGTGGCAAACCTACGGGCAGAACGCTTTATACAATCCGCGCTCTCCACAACCACTATTATTGTGGTATTGAGGGATGAGGATGGCAACAGAGTGCACACCGAAAGCGGCTACACCAATAAATATGGCGAATTACTGCAAGATATCCATTTTGACGCTGCAATACCGCCTGGACAATACAGAGCGGACATATATGCCCCCGAAGAGAAAGGCGCCCTCTTAGGGCACGCCGGTTCCCTGCCCGTACTGATTAAAGCACCCACCGAAACCACTGATAGAGCAGACACAACAGGTATCAACAGATTATCCATTTATGACATCGACAACACCCTCTTTCCAACCAACTCATTTTCATGTGCCTTTAACCTTAAAGCCCTAACCTCATGGCAAGAGCAACCATTTTTTGGATTAATCAATGGCGTTAACCGCTTACCCTATGAGTACAGGTTCTATGAAGGCATGCCGGAGCTTCTGCAGCATAATGAAGTCAACGGCGACACCCTGGCCGTATCGGCCTCACCCTCCAGCCTTCTGAATGACTTTTCAACGATCTTTGACAATCACAATATTCAGGCATCCACTGGCATAGGTCTGAAAAACTGGTCAACACACTTCTTCTCTGCAGGGGCCTTGCACCAACAGTATGGCTACAAAATTGAATCGATTCTTACACAGCTTTCACACACCCCCGCAGGCACAGAGCTTGATTTTTATGGCGATGATAAAGAGCATGATGCAGAGATCTATTCTGACATTCGCCGCTTAATCACAGAGGATGACTTCACCCCAGACGCCTTTGCACAGATGTTCAAAGAGAAAAATACGCTCCCCATCGCACTCTACGGCGAGGATCGCATTCGCACATTGGCTGAAAGAGTGAAAAGCCGCAATCACAAGGTTAATGGCATATACATTCGCCAATACAGACCGAACGTAAAAAAAGTAGACGAAGCCGTGCGCAGAAACATCATTTACATACGCGGCGGTTATGAAGCATTGATCAACAAGTTACACAGACGTGAAATTGAATCAACAGAGTTCCTAAACAGGCTGGTGGAACCTAAACGCCAAGAGATCCTAAGGGAGTACCGTGAGCACTGTGAAAACAACCCTGGTGCTGATTTCAAACCCAGTATAGTCGAAAAGCTCGAGAGCGCCGTTCACTACTGGCTGAATGAGTCAAGACAACTCCACCCATCCGCACACGCTGGCAGAAGGAAGTTTTCAGACAAACTTATCCATGAGATCAACCGATACTGCCAAGAGATTTTTAATCCATAAGCGCTCTAGAAAAAACAGCTATAGCCACTTGACAAGTAATCTACCTAAGGGCCGTGGAAAGAAAAGTTTATCCAAAAATGAGGTGATGAGGCATTAAACTTCCGCTATGATAGCGGCCAGGATAAAGATGACATAAGGAACCCATCATGATCAGAAACATCACACACTCTGCAAAAGAGCCTATCTCTCAACTCATAAACAAAACCCCCACAGCCCTCTCCGGCAAAAGAGCTCAAAACACCCAACCCTCAACATACTCGGCTCATACGTTATCAACGGCTACACACTCACGTTTAAACCCAAACGCTGCCCTATCCAGCATAAAGGGCAGCATAAACGGCAGCCAACCAAGACCTACACAACACCCATACCTTGATAACCACTCAACGTTAAACAGCCCCTCTCAACGCTCAATCTCCACCACATTGACCACACTGCCCATACTGCCCACATTGTTGAGCCGAAGCATGCAGTGGGGTATAAAGCCAGACAAAACAAGCCTTCAATTTATTAAGAAGTCGTCATCCTCCATGAGTGAGGTATGCAAACAGTATAAAAGTGATCACCCCGCGGGCATTCATAAAGCATTATCAGACAAGCTCCACTGCGCCAGCAGCGATAACCATATCGACTACTCCGGCATACAAGATGACCGTCACCGACCACTTCCTAACGCCACCAAACGTGACAACGCGCCCTATCTTGACCATATTTTCGACGTCGCTGAATTTGCCCATGAGATCGATTTAGGCCCGATTCAACAAGGCTTTCACCAAGTGACTCAAGACCCCTATGTCACAGATGGCTGTCGCTACAAAAACATTGCGCGTTACCGCATCTATGCAGACAGGGTAGAACCTGCTGAGCATGGCCCCATGTTCCAAAGCGCCGAATTCAACCCGATCAATGGCGACATAACCCGGCACTATGATGAGATCCCAACCATCATGCGGGATGACCCCGGCTTTCACCAAGTGATTCGAACCTTTGCAGAACGTGCCCACCTACCCGAAGGGGATGAGGTGATCATCCACGCCCAGCGAACCCTTGCCCAACCGGGTGTCAACGCTTTCCCAACCGTTGAAGGGTGGCACCAAGATGGTCTTGATGTTATTGGAATCTTCTGCGCTGCGCGCCACAACATTGTCGGCGCTGAAAACTTCCTAGCCCTTCAAAAAGGGACCGATATCTTCTTACGCGGCACCCTCGAAGAGGGAGAACTTGTCCTGATCAGTGACCAAGATGTTTTCCACTTTGTCTCACCCTTTAAAGCCGCCGATCCAACAAAAGTTGCGTATCGAGACGCCATCATAATCACGACACCCAGCATGCGACCGAAAACCGATGAGCCCAACCCACAATGAACGCCACTGGATTAGATGAATTAAACGGATAACAGTCGTCCTAACAATGATCACCCTAAAATGCTTCACAGAAAAGCACTTTAGGTCAAGACGCTCGCCGTCCACTCATATAACCTGCAATTTTAACTTTCTAAAACAAGGAGCTTATTGTGACACTGCCGTCCACCTTTGTATCGAATTACTCAACCATTCGATTCAACAACCCTCAGGCCCAAATACCCACATACGGCGCTATAACAGCGCCCTTGAGCCTTATTAACACTCGCTTAATAGCCCCACACCCTGTAGGCACCCACAAATCCCAGCTCCACTTTTCACCCGCGGTATCCCTTGCCTCACCCCCCCTTCACACGCCCCTCCACAGCCTGCGTAT
>JAYPBG010000057.1:3157-7752 GCA_038124075.1 Gammaproteobacteria bacterium | reverse complement strand
GACCAACCTTCATCAGACGATGCCCTTACACAGAGCGCTGCTCAGCTTCTATCCGACGCGGGCTTATTTGACACACCAGAATCAATCCCCCCCCACTTCGAACTCTACTGCCAACAGACAGACCAAGCACTGGACAATGTTAGGCATTTAGTAGAAAACGGAGAAATGAGCAAAGAGAAAGCGGTTCAATTTCAATCTCTGTTAGTCAAAGTAGGCCAAGAGGTTATTAATGCACCGATTGTCGCCAACAACCAATATCTCACTCGATTTTCACAGGGCGGATTAACCAAAGCACAAGCTCGACACGAAATTCAACAGTTTTCCGTCTTTGCATTTCAGTTCAATGCCGCCCAAGCACGCCTCATTGCCAATGCAGACCATTTTGAAGACTGGATAGAAAGCTCAAAAATATTAATCAATGAGAATGGCGTGCCTTTTCAGAAAGGGTTCGATGGGGATCTAAGCAACAAGTTTGATTTTAACTTCAATCACCATATCTGGCTGAAAGATATGGCTGAGGATTTAGGGCTCTCATTTGAAGAGATCGGCAGCACCAAAGTCGCTTCCGAAGGCGCCAAAAAATTTGTTGATGCCATCTTTACCTATTACCCACATGAGGATCGCAATACTGCGCTGGGCGCCACATTTGCCATTGAAAACTGGGCGGCCAATAATCTTTGGAAACCATGGATTAAAGGCATGAAGGATTACAATGCTCAGCTACCCCAAGGTGAGAAAAAAGTTAGACTGGGCTACCTCACCTATCACGATAAAGAGGAGCGTTTTCACTCCCAAGCCACCATCAAAGAGTTACTCGAAAGCTTCAACGAGGAAGGTTTTGACGAACGCATCTTCTTAGAGTCCGCTAAAAAGATGTTAAACGAAGGCGTCCAAGCGTACTATGAAGCACAGCTCGCTAACATGCCAGACAAAAATGAGAGCTGGCCTAAAAGAGCTTGTTAGCCCATAAGCAAGATCTTCACCTTTTGATGAACCATCTGCTAACCCCCTACCGCTTACTCAGCCTTCAAAAGGCAACTTAAATAAGCGGTAGGTGTTAAGCGCCACAAGTCTACGGCTAAGCAGCGTTGCCCCCTACATCAGACCTGTTGACGCTATCTTTCTTTAGCATGTTCATATGACGCTCTAAACTGCGCGTAGCTTCGTCAAGTCGAGCACCTTCTTCTAACAGGTCTTCAAGCTTAGTCCTATCATCCTCATCTAGAGTAGTCGACACTTGTAGAACAGCATTGTATGCACGACTTAATTGGTATTTTTTCAATTTTTCACGCTTCTCCTCATGATAGCTTTCAAGTTTACGGAGGGCGACCTTCACGTTCTTCACGCTCTTCAACACTTTATTAGAACGGGTGAGTTTTTTAGTTATATCATTAACCATACCCTTTCTACCACTAGGAAAGCTTCTCATTGTTTGCCCATGCTCAGAGAGCAACATTGTCAATTCCCCGTTTAACTTTTCAGTTTCTTCAACATCTTTCAAAAGGAATTTTGCTCTTCCCACATCTTTCATAAAACGCTCGCGTTCAACTAAAAATTCACGATGATACTTCGCTAACTTCACATCAATATAGAGGTAGTCTGCATCTTTTTTGATCTTCGGTATGCGCTCACTCATTTCTCGCGCTTTCTTGTCCACGGCATCCATCAACTTCCGCGCTGTAAAAAGTGGTTGCTCCCCCCCTACTTCTCGACCAGCCACCAAGGCTTTTATATCATCCAGCCCAAGCAAATAGCCATTTTCGTCAGAAAATGACTCTAGAAAATTGTCTTTCAATTTCGCCAACTCTACCTGGAACGCCATAATTTTTTCCAAAATGGCTCGTTTTCCTTTTTCCAATGCTCGCTCTTTAGTGTGACTTATTTTTTCAAACTGCTCTACTTCCTTATCAATCTTACTTGATAATTGCTTAAATTTAGCAGACAACCGGTCAACCTTGGAGGACTGTATTTGGGTATTTATTCGATTCTTAAGTGAGCTTACCTCCTCAAGAGCCTTCGACCACTCCTTCTGAAGATACTGGGTCTGCTCAACGACGGCCACCCGCTTCCCCACAGCCTTATATTGATCGCCTGCATTAAATGGACCCTTCTCTTTAATGCTTTTGCGAAGCGCCTCCTCAATACGCATCTCTTGTTCACAGCTCCCTACGCCAAGCTGCCTAGATAACGCGTGAATAACGCCTATCTCACCTCTCTTATCAGGGTTAGACTCCCCTCCAAGACCAATCATTTCAGCATTCAAAGCGACCATCTCTCTTTGAGCTTTTTCCAACTTATCAACCGTAGCCTTAATCAAAGATGTGTTATTTTGTCGCAAAGCAGCTTCAAGATGTTTTTCCAATTGAGGTACGATTTTACTTTTTTTATTAATATTTGTTTTTGCTGCTTTCAGCTTTTTATTACTATCTAAAAGTGTTTTCTTAGTCTCATCTCCAACAGACTTCGCGATGACATTGACCACACGAACAAGCTTTTGCTCTGAATTAACAACCCTTTTTTTTGCAAATCGTTGCAGGATTATCGCTGCACCTTTCTCACGAGCATCTCTAAGGAGCTTTACTTGCTCCTCTGTTTTTGGAGAAACTCCCTCTGCGCAACTATTGTCAGAGCTGATGCTCTGAAAACTCAAACAATCACCGGAGCCCAGCCGCTGTATGGAAGGCAAGTGAATTTCGGACTCTGTTTTACTAAAGGGGTTTAAAACTATATTCATCACAATACTCCTATTACTGCATTTTTCAATGATTTTAGATTATACATTCAAACCGTAGATAGCGTAGATAGAGCGCTTTTAAAAGCCCCCATCGCTATTAAAACATAATTTAAGCTGAATAAGTAATCATTCATAGAAGGACTGTGTATTATTATAGAGCGTTATAGAGCGCACCCTATTCAAACATTAAACCTGGCCAGACTCTTTAAGCTGACGGCTCATTCGGCTGATACACTGTTCCTTGCAATGCCTCACGCATCTTTATTAATGCGTCCGTTTCATAATAAGGGATCATGCTCTCTCTAATATCAAAGCCAAACGCCGATTTACTGGTAATCACAATACCTGGCGCCTGAACACGTTTAAACACACTCCCCTGCATTTTTACAAAAAAGAGCGTGATGTCTTCGAGAAAGTGATCCGCCTTATCCACCCCCCAACGCTGCATCAGTTGAAGCCCATAATTGCTCTCTTTTCCTAATCTCTCAGCAATCGCATAATGCAGCGTTCCCTCTTTGAACGCAGCCACAATCTTCTCTTCACCCCATTTCTGATAATCGGTAGCCAATGCCAAAACAGCATCATGATAGCCAAACTTCATTGGGTCGACCTGCTGCTCCTTCAACTCTGCGCTGGGTTGGATCTGTTCATCTGAAAATCGGTAGAGCTCATCAGGAATTAGGCTCTCTGGAATCACCTCATGATCAAACACCTCACGGTTGAGGTAACGAGCCATCTCGAATACTTCTGATTTTAACAGATCACCAATGGGCGCAATGGCGCCACCCACATCGCCATACAATGTCGCATAACCCAATGCGATCTCCAATTTATTGCCGTTATTGGTAAAAAAACGGCCATCGTTGCCCGCAATATTGGACAGGACACTGGTGCCTCGCGTTTTTGCTTGTATGTTCTCTTCCGTTAAACTCGACAGAGAGAGGCCACGTTGATCCAAATAGTACCCTTTCAAAGCGCTCTCAACCGAGGTAACCATCTCTGATATAGGCACTGGGTAATAATCGATCTTCAACGCTTCAGCCAATGACGATGCGGCATCTTGAGTCGCTTGAGAGTTCCATTGGGTCGGCATATTGATGCCAACAACATTCTCGTGTCCAACCGCCTTTACCAGCAGGGCGGCCACCACCGCACTGTCCACCCCACCACTGAGGCCGATCACGAATTTAGGTCTGTTCGGCGCATTGACAATATCTTGCAGAGACTGAATACCCGCAACAATCGCATCATACTTCTCTGCAATAGCGCTTCTGGGACAGCGTTCAATAGGCGTCAACTGATCCAGCTTATCGGTATCCACAATCATCAGGCTTTCCTGATAAGCCTCTTCAGCCAACTGTACCAGATGGCCTTCACGGTTATACACCGTTGACCCTCCATCAAACGTCACAAAGTTTTTACCGTTATTCTGAACACCCATGCAATTAACATAGAGAAAAGGCTTATTATTGGATGAGCTCTCCCCAGCGAGAAACCTCACTCGCCTATCTCGCGCGCTATTTTTTCCATAGGTCCATGGCGATGCAGAGAGGTTAATCACAAGCTCAGCACCGTTCTCAATGCCCATTTTAGTCACATTGAGTGATTCACCTTTTGATCGATAGTCTTCTGCCCACATATCTTCACAGGTCTCAAACAGTATGGGTACATCCTCTCCATTCCTATCTTTAATGATCAAGGGTTGCACCAAGGATTCAATCGGAACACCAAAATCGGCAGCGAGGTCATTCAGTGAGAAAAAGTAACGTTGATCATCAAACATTCTATAGTTCGGCAGCAACGCCTTAGGTACAATGCCTTCTGGCAGGCATTGGGTTGGGTTGAGGCGTTTGACAGCCTG
>JAYPBG010000057.1:1205-3102 GCA_038124075.1 Gammaproteobacteria bacterium | reverse complement strand
TTCTGCACAACATGCACAGCATTATATCGACGCGGTTTGCGACCATCTTTATTAGGGTAATGACCACCCACCGTGCCCAACCGCTCCTCTATATCTTCATCAAGATAGAGGCTCCCCCAAGCGATCGCAATCCCATCACTCGCTTCTCGAAGGGTCCGCGCCATGGACTCAGAAATACGACAAAACTCATTATTTAACCAAGCATCACCAACAAGATAACCCTGAGTACACATCTCAGGGAAGGCAATTAAGTCAACGGCCTGCTCCTTCGCTTGCTCAACAAATTTGAGCATCGTCTTAAGGTTTCGGCCCATACCTCCCGCAACCACCTTCATCTGCGCTAGTGCAATCTTCATCTTTACTCCTTAAACCCTTAAACCCTTAAAAACAACCGTTACATATTAACAGAGCATGCGGTCGTTATAGCATTAATATATTAAATAGAAAAAAGAGCACAAAAAGGCGCTTAACACCCTTAAGTAGACAGTAGAAACAGTAGACAAGGAAAGCGGAACTGCATTCGAACAGTAAGGTCGAATGCAGTGGTAGGTTATTATTCGGGCTTATTCACTGAGATAACGTACTGAGCCAACTGATCCAAGGCTTCACCTTGAATATTTGGAAACGCTGGCATTGGGAAACCGCCTTGAGTGATGACCTCTTTGACCGCAGCAAGCGTCGCCTTGTCTCCCCCGATCTCAAAATGCACATCCTCAGACTTAGCTTCATGACAGCCAATGCATGCTGCATTGAAGGTTGCTTTTCCATCAGCATCCGCTGCGGGCGAATATTCATCGGTACGACTGCAACCCGATAACAAAACCGCTGTTACCACCAATGACGCCATAGACCTCAAAGCACACTGCTTAAATAACACCATCTCCCTATCCTCCTTACAAAACGACTTATATTTTACTCGTACTTTATGCTCAACCTTGGACTGTACTATAGCAGCTTGACAGAAATTAGAACACAGATATTGTAAATTAGGACACCCATAATTTATTTGTAAATTAGGACACCCATAATTTATTGACTTGCCTGGATATCCTATTTATCATCCCTTCATTAATTTAATTAATTAATTCAGAGCAGTAATATGACCCGTGCCCGTAAAGAACTTGTCGCCGTTGAGTCCACCCCCTTCTATCACTGTATGGTGCGCTGTGTTCGCCGAGCTTACCTTTGTGGTGACGACCCTCAAACAGGCAAAAACTACGATCATCGTAAACAATGGACTGTTGAGCGCCTCCAGCAACTCGCCTCCGTGTTCGCGATCGATGTCTGTGCTTATGCCGTCATGTCCAACCATTATCATGTCGTTCTACACATTAATGATCAAAAAGCAAAAACTTGGAGCGAGAAAGAGGTTGCGCAGCGATGGACCTCTATTTTTAAAGGTCATACTGCGGCCAATAACTGGATTAACGATAAAACCCTTGATAAAGCTGAAAAAGCATCACTTGACGCCCTACTCCCCGTTTGGCGCAAGCGACTTGCCGACATCAGTTGGTTCATGCGCTGTATGAATGAGACCATCGCCAGGCAAGCAAATAGAGAAGATAACTGCACTGGCCGCTTTTGGGAGGGCCGTTTTAAAAGCCAGGCCTTGCTGGATGAAACCGCCTTGCTTGCCTGCATGACCTATGTAGACCTTAACCCTATTCGGGCCAACCTTGCAAAAAACAGCGAATCGTCTGACTTTACCTCAGTTCAATCTAGGCTTTTTCAACACTTAAACTCTCTCAGTAATCGCTCTAAAAAAACAGACCAGGTCAAAAATACAATCAAGAGTCGCTTAGACCAACAGCGTGCCGCACTCACTCCAAAAACCGAGGAAAACAACTCGCTTCCTTCTTTTCCAAATGCAGACCTGCCGAAAGCACCCCTATTAAAC
>JAYPBG010000057.1:0-1195 GCA_038124075.1 Gammaproteobacteria bacterium | reverse complement strand
ATTAAACTTTGAAAACGCAACACAGTCGAACCTCGCGCCTTGAATTCCTTTCTCCCTTGAATATTATCTAAATTTGGTTGAGGAGACAGGACGAATTATAAGAGACGATAAAAAAGGATTCATCAATCAAAAAACGCCACCACTACTTGAGCGATTAGGTATTCAAGCAGATCGATGGGGCACTTCGATTAAAAAATATGGCAGTATGTTTTCAGTGGTTGCGGGCAACAAAGCTTCAATGGCTCAACATAAGCAAGCTGCTGACAAAAAGTGGGTTAAAGGGGAGTTACAGGCGTTTTCATAAAGCCTTACAGCCTCTTCTTTTCTTCTTTCACCCCCCCCTCTTGATGCTGATATTTCATACAGAAAATTTAAGTATAAGGTCACTTAAGGCCGTGGCATGCCAAACACACACAAAATACGTTAATATGCCTCTGCTCTGACCATCTACCATCACCCTCGACTCTTCTCTTCTTTCTTCAAAACCCTAATTCCTTGTTCTACCTCGCCCAAAAAAGTGGATGTCCTAATCCTGTGAAAAAATGGATGTCCTAATCCTGCTTAATCCTGCTACAGCTAGTCCTACTCTACCCAACCCGATGAAGACCATTTAATGCGGCAACACGATAGGCTTCGGCCATGGTAGGATAGTTAAATGTGGTGGTAAGGAAGTACTCCAGTGTATTGGCCTCCCCATCCTGGTTCATGATGGCCTGCCCAATATGAACAATCTCTGCGGCCTGATCACCAAAGCAGTGAATGCCCAATATCTCTAACGTTTCACGGTGGAATAGAATCTTCAGCATACCGACGGTCTCACCACTGATCTGGGCGCGTGCTAATGTCTTGAAAAATGCCTGCCCCATCTCATAGGGTACACGTTCCTGCGTTAACTCCTGCTCAGTTTTACCCAACGAGCTTATCTCTGGAATGGTGTAGATACCCGTTGGTACATTATCAACAAAATAGAACTCTTCCTCTTTTGTGATGGCAGAACCCACTGAGCGACCTTGATCATAAGCCGCACTGGCCAAGCTGGGCCAACCAATGACATCACCTGCACCAAAGATATGATCCACATTGGTCCGATAGTGATCATTCACCATCAACTGCCCCCGATCATTAACCTCTACTCCTGGAACCTCAATATTAATCCCATCCGTATTCCCAGTTCGCCCATTACACCAAAGAAGCG
>JAYPBG010000056.1:7265-14562 GCA_038124075.1 Gammaproteobacteria bacterium | reverse complement strand
GCTGTTTGCCATCCCAATAGACTCCATTGAAGAAATTTTTCAAACTCATCCTGACGCAATAAACTTTAACTCTTCCGACCAATATTTCACTGTCAAAATACGCAACGAGCTTATCCCCACCGTTGCCCTTGAAGAGCTGTATGACAATAAAACCATACATCGAACCCAATTAAAAACGCTTATCGTCATCTCGACATTTAGAGGAAAAATAGGCATACCCGTATCACGGGTACTGGGTCAATTCCAAGTCACACTTAAAGCGCTCACAGGGTGCTTGTCTTACATCAGAGCGGTATCGGGCTGCGCCATCTTACCCAATGGTGACGTCTGCTGGCTACTTGACTGTAACCAACTTTCACAAACAGCGGGCATAAACCAAGCAGATGAATGGAGTCAGAGAAGCAGGCACGCCAAATAACACGTCACTTTTAAATATAAAAGAGTGGATACAGCGCCAAACCGGGATCCAGTTCTCACAGGACAAACTTGAAGTGTTACGCTCTAGATTAGAAACGCTCTGCGTTCGATATGGCTACAGCGATCTCAACGAAATGGACCTCCTCATTCAAGAGGGTAATAACACTACTTTACTTCGACGCGTCATAGAAGCCGCCACCACCAATCATACGCACTTCTACAGAGAAACGGAGCCTCTTATATTTTATCAGAAAGAAATTATCCCCATGCTGCCCAAGAATGAGTCGTGGCGCATCTGGAGCGCGGCATCGTCAAGCGGTGAAGAGCTCTACACTTTGGCCATGTTAAGCATTCAAGCACTGGGTTACAACACAACAAAACAGAAATTTTCTTTTCTAGGTACTGATGTCAACCCTAACGTCATAGAACAAGCTGAACTCGGCGTCTATAATGAGCAACGCATTTCTGATTTACCCTCCGCTCTAAAAAACAAGTGGTTTGATCCAATTGCATTAGGTAACCACGCCATTAAACAAGAAATCAAAGACCTCTGTATTTTTCGAAAACTAAACTTAAAGTGCTATCCATGGCCTTTCACAAAATCATTCCATGTCATCTTCTTACGTAACGTGCTCTACTACTTCGACGAAGAGACACAGAAAGATATTGTAAATAACATGTACAACGTTACACAGCCCGGCGGCTGGCTCATCACGAGCGTAACAGAAACTCTCAGTGCCTTTCAGCATCCCTGGATGAAAATACAGGCCGGTATTTACCAAAAACCACAAGGGAGCACAGGTCCATGAAAAAGATTAAAGTCCTTATTGTAGATGACTCTGCCATGGTCAGAAAAGCCCTCTACAATATACTTTCTTCAGACCCAGAGATACAGGTCGTTGGAACCGCCTCCGACCCTTATGAGGCACGCGATCTCCTCGTAACTCAATCGCCAGACGTTATTACGCTGGACATTGAGATGCCAAAAATGGACGGCGTCACATTTTTGAAAAAATTCATGACAAAAATTCCTACCCCCACCATCATCATCAGCTCTCTTGCAGAACGTGGAAAAAAGATTACCATCGATGCGCTAACCGCCGGAGCAGTAGATATTATAACCAAACCCAAAGTGGGTGTACTGGAGTGCTTAGAGTCATCGATGGCCGACATTATTTTTCGCGTCAAAAATGCCGCCAAAGCCGATGTGTCCAACTTCCAGAAACTTGACAGTGAAACGGCCCCAATAGAGCCTAGCATTCTGTACGAAACAACCGACAAGGTTATTGGCATAGGCGCCTCAACAGGTGGCGTAGAGTCACTCGCAAAAATAATACCGCTGTTTCCTTCCGCTACGCCTGGCATTGCCATAGTACAGCATATGCCTGAAGGTTATACCGCATCATTCGCCGCCCGCCTTAATGAGCTTGCCAAGATCAACGTCAAGGAGGCAGAAGATGGCGAACGTATTCTCCCGGGACGCGCACTCTTGGCACCTGGCGGCAACCAACATATGGAGGTCATAAGAAGCGGCGGACAATATCGTGTTCGACTCTTCGAAGGTGAGAAAGTCTCATTTAATCGCCCTGCTGTTGACGTACTCTTTGACTCGATCGCTAAGCATGTTGGTGCCAATACGGCTTGCGTCCTGATGACCGGCATGGGTAAAGATGGCGCCAAAGGCTTATTAAATGTTAAAAACCAGGGCGGCAAAACCTTCATTCAGAATAAAAGAACGTGCATTGTTTATGGTATGCCCGGAGAAGCTGAAGCACTGGGCGCCCACCAAAAATCAGTCGCATTGACGGATATACCTAATGCACTTATTACTTCACTTGATGACTAAAGAGGGATATAAAATATCATGTCTGCACTAGAAGAAGCCGCAATAGAAGAGTTGGAAGATGAGAACATTGACCAAATGCACCTCATCTTTTCCGTTCAAAAAGAAGCGTACGGGTTACAGATAGGCTATGTCACTGAGATCGTCGGACTGCAGAAGATCATTCCTGTTCCCGATGTCCCAGATTATGTAAAAGGCGTCATCAACCTTAGAGGTCGCGTTATCCCCGTTATGGATATCCGTTTACGCTTTAATATGGAACCCACAGACTACAGCGACAGAACCGTCATCATTGTCATTGAGAACAACAACACCAAAACAGGCCTGGTGGTTGACGGTGTCGACGACGTTCTGGAGATCGATGAAGACCAAATCTCCGAACCGCCCAAGAACCAATCCAACCAAGAAAAACCATTGATCTCCGGTGTTGGGCAGGCTTCAGAAAAAGTGATTTTTTTGCTGGACATCTCTAATTTACTTTACGACCACAACCCCTAACGCAAATAGAAAAAAATATTTTATACACCATTAAAAAACATTAATTATATACGGCATTATCATAAATAAAGGAGCCATTACAATGGGAAACAACAATCAAAAATCAAACAGCAATCACGACGAGTTACAGTCCATTATGGATGCACTGGACCGGTCACAAGCAAGAATCGAATTCAA
The DNA here is from genome assembly GCA_038124075.1 of Gammaproteobacteria bacterium. GTDB lineage: Bacteria > Pseudomonadota > Gammaproteobacteria > Pseudomonadales > JAYPBG01 > JAYPBG01. The sequence goes on along the minus strand of JAYPBG010000056.1, from coordinate 11,627 downwards.
ACCGGACGGCACCATCATCACCGCCAACAATAACTTTCTCCACACCATGGGTTACGATTTAAACGAAATAAAAGGCCAACATCATAGCATGTTCATCGAACAGGCACACAAAGAGAGTGATGAATATCGAAAATTTTGGGTTGACTTAAAAAACGGAAATTTCAAATCCGCTGAATATAAAAGAATCGCAAAAGGTGGACGAGAAGTTTGGATTCAAGCCTCTTACAATCCTATCTTTGACGAACAAGGCAATATTCAAAAAGTCATAAAGCTTGCAACGGATGTCACAGAGAGTGCAAAAGCACGCTTAGAGAGCGAAGCCAAAGCTGTAGAAAATGCCAGAATTCGTACCGCACTTGATGGCGCCAACACCAACCTGATGATCGCAGACAAAGATAGAAACATCATCTACGTCAATCGATCCGTTGAAAATATGCTGAAAGATCGAGAGTCCGACATCAGAAAAGATCTGCCCAATTTTGATGCCTCCAACCTGATCGGCACTTGCGTTGACAGCTTTCATAAGCGGCCAGAGATGCAAGTACGCATGCTCGAAGGGATGACAAGCGAACATAACACTTCCATAACCGTAGGAGGTATCCCTTTTGGACTTATTGCCAATCCAATTTTCAACGAACAAGGTGAACGCACAGGCACCTCAGTAGAGTGGGAAGACCTCACCGAGCAGCGCGCATTTGAGGAGCAAGCTCAAAACGCCATGCGCATTCAGACCGCTCTTGACGGTGCCAGCACCAACATGATGATGGCAGATGAAACTAATCGTATCAACTATGTTAACCAAGCCGTTGTTGATATGCTGAAACGGAACGAACAAGAGATACGAAAAACATTACCCAACTTTTCTGCCGACAACTTAGTCGGTACGCTCATTGACGATTTCCATAAAAACCCGCTTCATCAACGTTCCATGCTTGAAGGCATGACCAGCACCTATGAGACAAACATCAAGGTCGGCATCCTCAACTTCGACCTCACGGCCAATCCCATCTTTGATAAAAATGGGGAACGGCTCGGCACATCTGTTGAGTGGCGTGACGTCACTGAGCAGCTGCGAGCAGAGGCTGAAATTGAATCCATCATTTCCGCAGCTGGCCAAGGAAACCTGTCTCAACGCCTCGACTCTGCCAAATACAATGGTTTCTTAGAAAAAATGGCCTCAGGGCTTAATGCACTCCTCGACACCATCACCGCCCCCATCAATGAGCTCATCACGTTGATGCAACAACAAGCGCAAAATGACGTCTCTGCGCAGATCGAAACGGATTACCAGGGTAGTTTTCAAGAGCTAAAAGACGCTTATAATCAAGCGAATCGAAACATCAACAGTGTTCTGCAGCAAGCCACCACTGTAATGGAGCAGGTCGCCAGCTCGGTGAGCCAGCTTAGACAGAGCAGTCAGAGCCTCGCGTCGGGTGCCGAGGAGCAATCCTCTGCCGTAGAAGAGGTCAGCTCCAACCTAGCTGAAACAGACAGCCAGGTGAAATCCAACGCAGAAAACGCCTCTGTTGCCAGCCAGCTCGCCACAGATACCGGTTCAATCGCCAGCGAGGGACAGAATAAGATGAGCAGTATGACGGACGCTATGTCATCTATTTCAGACTCCTCTGACAACATCACAAAGATCATCAAGGTGATTGATGACATCGCCTTCCAAACCAATTTATTAGCGCTCAATGCCGCCGTAGAAGCCGCGCGTGCTGGGCAGCACGGTAAGGGCTTTGCAGTGGTTGCGCAAGAGGTACGAAACCTGGCTGCTCGAAGTGCAAAAGCCGCCAAAGAGACCGCTGATCTCATCGATGACTCTGGCAGAAAAGTACAGCAAGGGGTCACCATTGTAGAAGAGACCAGCGTTGTACTTGGCAGCATTGTAGAGAATGTCATGAAAGTTAAAGACATTGTTGCTGAAATTGCTGCTGCCAGTGATGAACAGACCAAAGGCATTAATCAGATCAACAAAGCGATGAGCCAAGTCTCTACAGCGGCCAACTCCAGCAGCCAACAGAGCTTGGAACTGGCAAGCGCCTCTGATCAACTTGCCTCATTAACAGATCAACTGAAAGCAGAAATCGGTCGTTTTGAGTTAAGCAAAGTGTCGGATGGTGCCAATGGCATTATGGGACAACTTCCCAATAACATGACACCCGAAATGCTGCAGCAAATTATGAGCATGCTGCAACAACAAACAGGGCAACCACAAGCTGTACCCAGTGTTGCCGGCTCCGACATCAAACCCGAAGTCCAAAAAAACATGCCTGCACCCTCCAGTGTTCTACCGCTGGATAAAGATGAGCGAGGCTTTGGGGATTTCTAAAAAGATAACAAAAGAGACGACACGAGAAAGAGATATGACACAGGTGAATTATGCAACCTAAATCCCTTATGATCGTAGATGATTCGACGGTTATGCGAAAGCTGATTGCTCAGATCTTTATGGATAACAAACACATTTCCATCAAAGCTGAAGCAGCAAACGGTGAAGAAGCCTTAAAACAGCTCAGAACCGTTAACCCTGACCTGATTCTACTCGATATCGAGATGCCCAAAATGGATGGCTTGGAGTTCTTGCGGCGGGCAAAATTACGCTGCGCGGCCAAAATCGTCATTCTCAGCTCTGTTGCGGCCGTTGGCTCGGAACGAGCTTCCAAAGCGGTGAAGCTGGGTGCCGATGCAATCATATCAAAACCATCGGGTACCGTCTCTTTTGATATTGGACCTAAGTGTGGGGAAGAGATCACCAACACGGTTTCTAAACTTTTGGGCTTACACTAAACATCACTCAATAGCTGGCTGAGCCAAACATGACGGATAAAAAGACTCAAGTTGAATTAATGCGTGAAGAGATGTGGGAGACCTTTTTCCAGGAAGTAGAGGACTTACTGGAAAAACTGGAAACTCAACTTCTGGATATCGACAGCAACGGATCCAGTGAAGATCTCATCGCGGGACTCTTTCGAACGATGCATACGTTCAAAGGCACAACAGGCATGATGGGCCTCGCGAACATTCAAGACCTAGCCCATTGTGCAGAAGATGCCATGGATCTTGTTCGCAACAACAAGATGGCACTAGAAAGCAACACCATTGATCTCTTGTTTAAAACGCTGGATAAATTCAGCGATGCAAGCAAAACCGTAAAAGAGACAAAACAAGACATCCAACAATCTGACGTTGCTGATCTTATTGGTGAATTCAAGGAAGTCATCAGCAGTGAACCACACAATCCGACTGATGACAGCAGCGACAACGGTATCACATTTGGCATCATAGAAAACCAAGTTACCGAAATAGACAACGAATATGTCTCTGCTTTTTTTGAACTCGCATGGGAAAACATTAAACTGATCAAAGGCGCGCTTTCCGAAGAGACGAGCAACCTTGAGGATATATTCGAGTTCTGTGAAGAGCTGCTGCATGCCGCCCAGCATATCGGCATCACAGAGGGCTTAACCGCCCTGCAAATCTTTACAGAAAGCATCAAGAATAATAGCGACAGTAGGGAGTTAATTGCCAGTGGCCTTAACGAGCTCAGCCATACACTATGGGATTTAGAGGACCTATTTGATCTTGGAAAGTTAAGCCTTTCCCCACCTACCGATGACGCTCAACTCAGCGAAGGCTCTCAACTCAGCGAAGGCTCTGACACATGCTCAGATCCAAATACTGGATTCCTCGGTTTAAGCAAAGAAGCTTTCTAAGCGGGGTGGGCAAATTTGCCTGGGCTGCGTAACGCATTCGACAATAAAGCGTTGAATAACCAGCAGCTTATTGACAGCATATCTGATGCACTCTGTTTTTTAGATGATTTCATAAGCGGCTCCTCCCACCCTCTTCTTGAGCGTTGCCGCTCCCCACTTGACGCCTTAAAGCATCAGGCACATTCTGAAAACCCTGACAGGGCGATAGCCAGTAGGGGTTTAACTGACCTCTACTCTTTAATGTGGGAACTGGAGGATAATTTCAGCACACAGGCTGCCCAGTCCGCCCCCCCTCCTGCGCAAGACGCCTCCCCTTCTCATGGGAACGCAAATAATATCGTCAATCTACACCAATCCGTCCCTGAGACAACCGAATGCACCGATGCGGTAGAAACGCATACGGAACAAGGGCAAGGGCCCATACTCACTGAACTGTTCACCAGCACCGATACAACCAATGACCAGGTCTTTATCGAGGATTATATTGATAGCTTACAGTCTCATCTGGGCATCATCCGGACGATGGTCTTTGACGGAAGCTATAAAAATAAAGCCAAAGAGTATCAAAAGCTTATAAAGGAGATCAAATCCAGCTCCGAAAAGCTAGGGTTCATCAACATCATCTCCGAACTGAATGCCCTAGAAG
>JAYPBG010000056.1:0-7255 GCA_038124075.1 Gammaproteobacteria bacterium | reverse complement strand
CCTAGAAGAGAATCTGAGCAACCACTATTTTGATGGCCATCTTGATGATTATGATCGATACGAGGTGACATTCTACGAACAGGTCGCCCAACTGCTTGACACTTACAACATTGAAGGCAACAACCCAAATGCCAAGTCCACACATATAAAACATGCCTTTCTACAGTGGCATGCCAATAAACTCTTTATCAATCTCAGCGAGTGCCTAAAGGGCTTCCGATCCCTGCTGTCCGAAATAAGCAAGCACGATGAGGAGATAGACAACCATTTGGTCGATGATACGTTATCGAAACTGCAGCCGCACTTAAAGTGGCTCGCATTTGGTTGTCAATTCTACCATGCGACCTCTATAGAAAAGGTCATTCTGCATATCGAAGACCTCCTTATGCGCATTAAAGGCAATCCAGATATACTTAATAATGATTTTATTGAGGATTGCATCGAACTCCTCATGGCATTAGGTCAAGAACTGGACAACCTTGTTGAGTTCGGCAGCTACAATGATGAAACGATAACACAGCTCTTTAACACTATTGAACGCCATGTCTCCCCGCATAATAGCGAACAAGCGACCAAAGCCAATCTATTTATTCAAGGCGCCCCAATTCCTGACTGCATCAAGAGCAATATTAACGATGAGGAGCTGGAAAAGCTCTCATACTTGTTGAGCGAAGACAGATCGATCTACCTACTGTTTACCGACCTTGAAAGCGATGAAGATATCGCAATACAGATAGCAGAACGGCTGAGCCATAACGATCTAGAAATCATAACGAGCATCACCGACTACCATGACGACCAATCCGTTTTCTATTTCTTGCTCAGCACTCCCCCTAGTAATCAGTCATTAGTGCATGACATTAATGCCATTGATCCCAGCAACCAGTACGCTCAAATATCTCTTTTAAATACAGATAATAATACAGAACCAAATACACCCCCCCTTGAGCCAGCGGGTGGAATCCTTAATTCAAACAACACGTTGAAAAGTATTGGAGAAGCGCAGTCCATATTAGGTCAGCTAATTTCCATCAAGTCCAACTTATCACAAGCAGGAAGCCAAGTTGCACAGGTTGATCTATTCGATACGATTGACTCGATCATGAAAAAAAACAAATCAAAATGGGGCATAGCCAGAGACGAAATTCGCCAACACATCGAAAAATATGAGTCTGATATTCGAGGGCTACTTCATACTCAACAGGACTTTTCTCTCAACCTTGACAAGCTCCAAGAAAGTTTAGATCAACTCGGGACTGTAAACACTCAGGACCTGCTTGAACCTATTACGCAGTGGTTTAATCGGAAACAGCAAGCAAAAGGTCTTTCAATTCTTCTACAACATGAAGAGCGTACGGCTTCAATACATTCTGGAAAGTTCAACATCCTATTTCCGCACCTAAAAAACATATTAGAGAAAAGCGCCCTGCTTCAAGAGCATCACCTGTCATCGACAATAGAGGCAACCTCTTCAGAGCACGCCCTAATAACCATAGATCTTATACCTAATGAGAGCACATTTACCTTTACGCTCACCTTTGCCTGTCCAGCGATTCCCGCAGCCGATGTCGGCCTTACCGAAACTGAAGCAGACAGCTCCACGATAACCGAACGATCAGTAATAAGCTCAACCTTTTCTATTTTAGATTTAGAGGAAACATTCACAACGCTATCCTCTGAAAATTTTATATTTTGTCTAGAAGTGACAAACAACCACCTGAGCCAGATCAAAATTTCAGCCCCCAGTGACCAGCACATTTTAGATGGCATTGTTGTTGAACTACAGAAAAACACATTTATCTTTCCCATTCAGTTCATAAAACGCATTGTAAACTTATCAGAGAGCGAGATTATTGAAGCCTCTGCCAACAATGACCAAAAAATGCTTAAAGTAGGCCAAGAGCTCATCCCCATCCGCTCTCTAATGGAGTGCAAAGAAACCAATGACGAGCGAATCGCTCTGGTTTTAGAACACCTGAACTCTGAAACCGCGGTCCTTGTCAAAGAGCTCATTGGTATTCGCCAGGTACTTACAGCACCTGTTTCTCCGCTGGTATCGAACAACGAAGCCATACTAGGAATGGCCGTTCTTGGTAGGGACAGCGTAGGCATTGTCGTAAATGTCAGCGCACTGGCTCACCATTAACACGCTCATCATTAACACATAAAGAAAAAAATACAGAAATAAAAAAGGGGCCCTCTATGGGCCCCTTTTAATCAGAATCGCTCTACTGTGTATACCGAAGCTTATTGACTGGCTTCTACCATATACTCAACAGCGGCTTTTATCATAACATCATCGCAATCCATGCAGGTCCCTCTTGGTGGCATTGTATTAAACCCCTTGATGGCATTTTGAACCAACATGTCCACCCCTTTAGATATGCGCGGCGCCCAGCTTGAAGCATCGCCGACAACAGGAGCACCCGCTATACCTTGTCCATGACATACAGAACAGCGCTTGGTATAGATCTCTTCGCCATTCACCGCAGGCTCCGCTGCTACTTTAGGTGTTGCAGCCTCGGAGGATGAACCTCCTGCGCCCACTTCATCAATACCACTTTCATTCAGCATGTGTAAGACCACCTGCTTAATATCATCATCACTACAATGCGAGCACATCCCTTTGGGTGGCATGGCACCTTGGCCTTTTATAGCAACTGCAACCACCTGATCCAGACCTTTGGCAAGACGATCCGTCCAAACAGCTTTATCCCCTACTTTTGGTGCACCCGCTACACCAGCAGAGTGGCACGATGCACAGGTGTTTTTATACGTAGACTCCGGGGTTGCCGCCACTGCAGCGCCTTCCTTCTCCCCTTCACCCCCAGGCTTCCGACCAGCACACTCTTCTCCTTTCATGCAAACACGGCCTTCTGCGCGCATTCGCTCTTTAATCGCTCGATCACTGAATATAGATCGCTCACCTAGTTTATGCTGTTCAGACTCAGCCCAGAGCTGCCCTGAAAATAGAACTAACAGTAAACCAACAATTACTTTCACCATTTTTTCCTCTACTTTCCTTTAATTTTTAACCAACCTGTTAACCTGTACCGTTGCCTTGTGCCCTTTACCGCCCCTCCATCCCATGAATCATTTTCCAATGAAGCGCTCAGTCAAACTCAGGTGCGACCCTTAATATGACATAAATCATGCAAGAAGTTTAATCGTAAACCCAACGGGGGTAAAGCCTTATCCCGCTTTGCCCCCTAGTTTGATCATCACCTCCTGCCATGCTGCTGTCATACAACCATCATCGCGGCTTACACCCTCACTCAACATATCACTATAGGTGATTAAGGGGTGCGGCGCATGCCCATGCTCACGAGACCAAAACGCTTCAACAACATCCAACGCGCCATGGGGGCTGCGCTTCAAATTCAGTTCATCAGATAGAGCCTCCAAAGATGAGAGATCCGATGCCCCCTTCTGCAAGTAAAGCGTATAACAATCACGCTCTTGAAAAGCCTGATCAGATTGGAGGCACCCCCCCCAACTGCCCAGACGCCTCTTCTGTACTTGCTGGAGTTGCGCCCAATCCTCTATAACGAAGCGCGCCACACGCTTTCGCTTCTTTAAAACAGCGTCATAGTATTCACACCACTTTTTAGCCAATGATGGTATATCAACCAACGCTCGACCGTTGCTGCCACGGCGCTTGTCACTCGCAGGGGGGTTCAGACCATGCTCGATTAGAAAACCTTGATTCTTTAAGTCTTGCAATATCGGGCCCACACTCCCGGTCGCGATACCCGCTGCAGCCGCCATCTTTCGATATGAGCCGTTGAGGCAGTTAGGATCCGTCATTAAATAATAGAGCAACTGCAGCCCCGTTACCGTAAAAGCGCGCCCTTCAGCACCGCTAAGACCTGGTGCCTCTCTCTTTTTCGGTTTATATCCCTTGATAAATAAGTAGAGCGACTGTTTGGATTGATCAGAAAAGAAGAGGTTGCCAAGGGCATCCATAAATGGAATACCCTGCACTCGCAATCGCTCTGCCAGCTGCGGATTAACATAATCAGCCACTAACACTGTTTTTTTAGGTTGCTTTAGGATGGATTCAACCAGTGCCGCTTCATCAGCCTGTGGCACCCAGTTTTTAATATACGCAGAATAGAGCCCGTGCCCCTCTAAGCGAAGAAGAGGCCACCCTCGCTCGCACACCCTTTTCTCCAGTGAAACGCGCAATCCCACCTGATGATAGAACGCGATGGCCGCTTTGTATAATAGGTGCTTATTGAGTACGGGTTCTTGATCTGCCATATTCTTTCGACAAACAACATCTCGTTAGAAAAGAGAAAGGCGCCCAATACAGCGCCTTTCTCTTTATTTGCATAGAAGCTTATTTGCTTAGAAACACACTGAACAAAACTAAGACTGCACTTCCAGAGGTTGATCAGACTCTTTAATACTCAACTTCAAGCGCCCTCGATTATCAATCTCCAGCAGCTTCACCCGGACCTCCTGGCCTTCAGTCAAATACTGGGATACATTATCAATACGCTCAGGCACCACTTGCGAGATATGAACCAAGCCATCTGTACCAGGTAGGATATTTACGAATGCCCCAAAATCGACAATCCGCACCACCTTACCCGTATAGATTTGACCCACTTCAGGCTCTTCGGTAAGGGCAGCAATGCGGTCCAATGCGGCCTGGCTGGAGGCCTTGTCTTCGCCATAGATTTTAACCGTACCGTCATCATCTATGTCAATGGAGGCACTGGTCTCTTCACACAGCGCTCGAATGGTTGCTCCGCCTTTACCAATAACATCACGGATCTTGTCAGGATCAATCTTAATGGTTAAGTATTGCGGTGCATTTTCACTGACGGTTTCACGCGGTGCTTCTATCACTTGATTCATCTCACCTAAGATATGCATAATACCTTCGCGAGCTTGATTGAGTGCCACCTCCATGATCTCATCTGTGATGCCATCGATCTTAATGTCCATCTGCAGCGCGGTCACACCCTCAGATGTACCAGCCACTTTAAAGTCCATATCACCTAAATGATCTTCATCACCCAGGATGTCCGTTAAAACAGCAAAACGATCGCCCTCTTTAACAAGCCCCATAGCAATGCCTGCAACCGGTGCTTTTAATGGGACGCCCGCCTCCATCAAAGCCAAGCTGCTGCCACAAACAGAAGCCATCGAGGATGAACCATTTGATTCTGTGATCTCAGAAACCACACGCACTACATAAGGGAAGTCCTCTTCAGAAGGAAGTACCGCCTGAATACCACGACGAGCCAATCGACCATGGCCAATCTCTCGGCGCTTGGGCGCCCCCATCATACCGGTCTCACCCACACAGAACGGTGGAAAGTTATAGTGCAGCATAAAGTTATCGTTGCGGGCGCCTTCTAAGGCATCAATCAACTGACTGTCTCTCATACTGCCCAACGTTGCAACAACAATCGCCTGGGTTTCACCTCGAGTAAACAGCGCTGAACCATGCGCATGCGGCAGAAGCCCTACTTCGATCGAGATAGGTCGTACGGTCTTATTATCACGGCCATCAATACGCGATTTGCCTGATAATACATTTTCACGCACGGTATCTTTTTCAATCTTACCAAACGTTTTAGCCACGTCATCGGCGCTGATGTCAGTTTCATCATTGACCAAGGCCTCGGTCGCCTCTTGACGCAGACCGTCAAGCTTAAGGTAGCGCTCCTTCTTATCCGTAATTTGATACGCATCAGCAATAGCACCGGCAAAACCATCACTCACCTTGCTGTGCAGATCACTGTTGGCCTCTGGCGCTTGCCAGCCCCATGACTCCGTACCTACTTCAGCTGCAAATTCACCTATGGCCGTCACAACCGTCTGCATCTCTTGATGGCCAAAAATAACGGCACCCAGCATTTCATCTTCCGACAGCTCATCAGCTTCTGACTCAACCATAAGGACCGCATTTTCGGTACCCGCAACCACCAAGTCTAATTCAGAGGCTTCTAGTTGCTCATAGTTGGGGTTAAGGACATAGTGGCCATCAATGTAACCAACACGCGCAGCAGCCAAAGGGCCATTGAATGGCATACCCGATATAGAGAGTGCTGCTGAAGCACCAATCAGGGCGGCAATATCGGGATCAGAAGATTTATCTGTCGAGATCACCAGAGCCACAACCTGAACTTCATTTTTAACCCCTTTTTAAAAATGTGGCCTAATCGGTCGACAAAACAAACGACTGGTCAATGTCTCTTTTTCGCTTGGCTTACCCTCACGCTTAAAAAAACCACCCGGTATTTTGCCTGCTGCATAGGTTTTTTCAATGTAATTAACGGTCAACGGGAAAAAGCCCCTACTGGGATCCGCATCTTTTTTCCCTACAACCGTAACCAACACTTGAGTAGCCCCCAGGGTAACAACAACAGAAGCCGTTGCCTGACGAGCAACACGACCTGTCTCCAAGACACAGGTCGCCTCTCCATACTGGAACTCTTTTTTAACAATATTAAACATTCATTATCCTTTCGATTTAGCGCCGTAATCCAAGTTCAGAAATGAGTGAGGTATAACGCTGAAGATCTTTACGCTTCAGATAGTCAAGCAGCTTACGTCGCTGATTAACCATACGAATTAAGCCTCGTCGTGAGTGGTGGTCATGCTTATTCGCTTTAAAATGGCCTTGAAGGTCATTAATTCGATAGGTCAAGAGTGCAACCTGCACCTCTGGGGAGCCAGTATCATCCTCACTTCGCTTAAATTTTGCTACCACTTCGCTCTTTTGCTCTGCTGTAAATGCCATAATATCCTCACACGATTTAGTTAATATGCAACTGCATGCATAGGTTTTTGACTCAGCTTCAGTCTAACAAACCCACACAAACTCAAATTGCCGTACGAACAGCCAAATGACCCCACCACGCATATTTGCAGTTTGGGCCATCTACGGCGCTTTAAGATGACTCGTTTAGCAACCTACGAGGCGCTACCCGTCCATCCGAAAGTATTTCACCCACACCAAAAAAATCATCATTGGTCTGGCTTAAACGCACCCACCCATCGGTGGGTGCCTTAGAAACTTGTACTGGATGCCCCTGCTTCATATAAAATGCACTGCTTTCAGACAGTGTTACATTTGGCCAATCTCGAACCGCGGTATCCAGCGGCATCAATAGAGCATTTAAGGCATCAAAATCACGCGCTTCATACATGTCACGCAGCTGCTCAAGCGGTATCGCCTCTTCTATGGAGAAGGGGCCCGCCTGTGTACGACGCAAGCTGGAAACATGCGCACCAC
>JAYPBG010000055.1:7618-14691 GCA_038124075.1 Gammaproteobacteria bacterium | reverse complement strand
ACACAAGAAGGCGGCGTGAATTTGAGCAATCTATTTCGCGCCAGCGACTACATATTAATGCGATGGGAATTGCGTAAGTGCTCAAAATACAACCTCTCTAAATAATGCAAGGACCAATATAACGGTAGATGTGCCAGCATCAATAGGCTTGAGTCCACCAATTAACAGCCTATCTGGTCGTAACTTTTAGGTAGATACGTATTTAGGTAGATACGTAGCAAAGCGCGTTTGGCTGATCACAGTTTAGGAGGAGAGATGTGATTTTACCAAATAATTTTGTAACTTAATCAAGAAACGTAATGACCAAAAGGTTTTTTGCGGTAAAAGAAAGTTGAATAAAATTGAATGAGCGTAGAGAGTATTTGAAAAGTGTGACAAAACAATTGCCAAAACATTTCACGTGTGTTAAACCGCATAACGTGGGTATGAAAGGAAAAGAGAGGGCAGAGGTAAAGGGGCTGTCTCAACGCTTGCCCCTTTTGCTATAAAAGATTATCAAGTGCTATTAAATAGTGCTATAAAATGGTGCGTATTTTTTAATTCAATACGTTTAATGCGTGTTTAATTTAAACGCTGCTGTAGCAGTTGATTGACTTGCTGTGGATTGGCTTTGCCCTTTGAGGCTTTCATAATTTGACCCACAAAAAAACCGACTAACTTTTTGCGTTTGACATCGTTGGCAGCACGGTACTGTTCGACTTGCGTGGGGTTGTCATGGATAACTTGATCGACAATGGATTCAATCAAACCGGTATCGGTTACCTGCTCTAAGCCTCGGGCTTTAATGATGTCGTCGGTTTTGCCCTCTTGTGACCAAAGAGCAGTAAAAACCTCTTTTGCCAGCTTGCTGGAGAGGGTGCCATCATGAATTCGGGTGATTAATACCGAGAGCTCAGAGGAGGCAATGGGGGAGGCCTCTATCAATAGGTCTTCTCGGTTGAGGTTACCCAATAGTTCGCTGGTGATCCAGTTGCAGGCCAGTTTGGCTAATTTAGGTTTTGAGGATGGCTCAGATTGAGCTTGGTTGACGGTGTTCTCAAAATAGTTTGCAAGATGTTTATCACGGGTCAGCAGTGTGGCATCATATCGGCTCAATTGGTACTCATCTTCAAAACGGATGCGCTTGCTCTCCGGCAGCTCGGGTAGGCGCATTTTGATGCGCTCGATCTCTTCTGTGGAGACTGTAACGGGTAGGAGGTCGGGATCAGGGAAGTATCGATAGTCATTCGCCTCCTCTTTGCTTCGCATGGGGCGGGTCTCATTTCGTTGGCTGTCATAGAGACGGGTCTCTTGAGTGATCTCGCGACCGCTCTCAAGCTCATCGATCTGACGTGCCATCTCGCTTTGGATGGCGCGCTCGACGAATCGAAACGAGTTGACGTTTTTTATTTCGGTGCGTGTACCTAGCTTCTCTGTGCCCTCTTTTCGAATCGATAAGTTGACGTCACAGCGCATGGAGCCTTCAGCCATGTTGCCATCTGAAATGCCCAAGTAGGTGATGATGCTGTGAATGGTTTTCAGATAGGCAACGGCCTCTTCGGCACTTCGGATGTCGGGTTCAGAGACGATCTCCAGCAGTGGAGTACCGGCGCGATTGAGGTCGATGCCCGTTGAGCCGTGAAAGTCTTCGTGCAGTGATTTACCCGCATCCTCTTCCAGGTGGGCACGTGTAATGCCGATGCGCTTTATGTCGCCGTTTTTTAAGGTGATCTCGGCCCAGCCTTTTCCAACGATTGGGTGCTCAAGTTGGCTGATCTGGTAACCTTTTGGCAAGTCGGGATAGAAGTAGTTTTTGCGCGCAAATACCGAGTGCTGCCCAATGTCTGCGTGTACCGCTAAGCCAAACATAATGGCGTACTCTACGGCTTTTTTATTCAAGACGGGCAGCACACCTGGCATGCCCAGATCGATGGCGCACGCTTGTGTATTGGGCAGTGCACCAAATTCGGTCGCTGCACCTGAAAAGATTTTTGATTGTGTTGCGAGCTGTACGTGAACTTCTAGCCCAATGACCATTTCCCATGTCATCTGTGCAATCTCCTGTATTTAGCGCATTAAAAATAATACATATTACTTTTTGATAAAATGTGATAGCCGTAGTGGGTTACCCTTGGTAATCATTGGGTATCTCTAGATGCCAGCTGCTTTGCTGTTGAAACTGATGCCCAACATTGAGCAGCCGCTCTTCACTGAAGTGATTGCCAAGCAGCTGCATGCCAATGGGGAGCCCTTCATGAAAGCCAATGGGTATGGATAGACCGGGAATCCCTGCTAGATTGGCTGCAATGGTATAGATGTCGTTGAGGTACATCTCAATAGGGTCTAAATTTTTCTCGCCCAATTTAAATGCAGTGGTGGGTGTCGTGGGCGACAAGATCAGGTCGACCTGCTTAAATGCCTGATCAAAGTCTTGTTTGATCAGGCGGCGGATCTTCTGTGCTTTTAGATAGTAGGCGTCATAGTATCCGGCTGAGAGCGCGTAAGTGCCGACCATGATGCGGCGTTTTACCTCGTCACCAAAACCTTCTGCACGTGATCGTTCATACAGCTCTTTTAGATCTTTTGGGTTGTCGCAGCGATAGCCATAGCGAACGCCGTCGAAACGCGATAAGTTGGATGAACACTCGGCCGGTGCAATGACGTAGTAGGCGGGGATCGCCATGTCGGTGGTGTTGAGATCAATCTCAACGCATTGGGCCCCGAGTGTTTTGAGTTGGTCGATCGCCGCTTGAAGGGCTTTGTCAATATGGGGGTCAAGCCCATTAGAGAAGTACTGTTTGGGTAGGCCGATGGTTAATCCGTTGAGTGGCTCATTAAGCTGTGCCGTAAAGTCGGGGGTCGCCTTGTCGGCACTGGTTGAGTCTTTAGGGTCAAAGCCAGAGATGGTGTTCATCAGCAGGGCGGCGTCTTCACATGTCTGGGCCATTGGACCGGCTTGATCAAGACTGGAGGCAAAGGCGATCATGCCCCAGCGAGAGACTCGACCGTAGGTAGGCTTGAGGCCGGTGATGCCACATAAACTGGCCGGTTGGCGAATGGATCCGCCCGTATCTGTGCCTGTTGCAATGGGAGCGAGCCGAGCAGCGACGGCGGCTGCAGAGCCACCGCTCGAGCCTCCTGGAACCGCATCTGTGCGCCAGGGGTTTTTGCAGGGGTCGTAGTAGCTGGTTTCGTTGGATGAGCCCATCGCAAACTCATCCATATTGGTTTTGCCCAGTGGGATCATGCCGTTTTCCAGGCAGCGTTGGGTTACGGTTGACTCATAGGGGGGGACAAAGTTATCCAGCATGCGTGATGCACAGGTGGTGCGTAGGCCTTGGGTGCAAAAGATGTCTTTATGGAGGATCGGGATACCGCTCAGTGTGGCGTGGGTGCCGGCTGCTCGTGCGCAATCTTCGGCCTTTGCTTTGGCAAGCGCCTCCTCTTCGTTGAGTGTGATGACAGCGTTGAGTGTATCATTGTGCTGTTTGATCCGTTTTAGGTAGTGGTCGGTAAGCTCTACGCAGCTGAATTCGCCGGCGTCTAATGCTTGTACAATCTGGGCAACGGTTTTGCGGTGCATGGCGGTAAGCATCCTTTTATCGGTTTTGTCACGATGGGTTCTGTTAATGGCCTAGGGGTGACGGCCTATGCTTAATGGTTTATGAATAATGGCTTATAAGTGGTGCGGCAGCGCCGGTTGTTAATCGATCACTTTTGGCACAAGGTAGAGCCCATCTTCTACATGTGGGGCTAAGCTTTGGTGCTCTTCACGCCTGTCCGACTCGGTGACCAGATCTGGGCGTAGCCGCTGAGTCATATCCAGGGGGTGGGCCATAGGTTCAACATCCTCTGTCGGAACCGCCTCCATTTGATCAACCAAGTGGAGAATTTTGCTCAACTCTGAGCCGAGCGCGGCTAAGTTTGACTCATCAAGCTGCAGCCGAGCCAGTTGCGCGATTTTCTTAACATCATCGGGCTGGAGTGCTGTTGAGGGTGTGGTGTGTTCAGGTGAGTTGTGTTCCATAAGGCTGTATTTACTCTTTATCTTTGCGCGGTTTATCTTTGCGCGGTTTATCTTTGCGCGATCTATTGTGTGCTTCCAGGTGTGTATGGTTCAAGTTGCGATAAATTTTAAACGACAATCCGTTAGGGTGCCAGTCTGGAGAGTGTCCACCCCTGCTTGTTTAGGTTGGTTTGGTAGACGATGCGATCATGGAGTCGATTAGGGCGCCCTTTCCAGAACTCAATTTCGTTAGGTGTTAATCGGTAGCCGCCCCAAAAAGGGGGTCTAGGGATGGGGTCACCAGGCGATAACTGCTCCTCCATCTTTTTTGTGGTAGCCTGCATCTTATTATCGAGGGCCTCACGGCTCTGCAGTACGTCACTTTGTGGTGAAGCCCAAGCACCCAGTTGGCTCTCTTTGGGCCGGGTTGCAAAGTAGGCATCGGATACCTTGCTGCTGACGCGCTCAACAACGCCTTCAATCCGAACTTGAACCTCCAGCTCTGCCCAGAAGAAGAGCAGTGAGGCGGTGGGGTTTGCATCCAGTTCTTGCCCTTTTCGGCTGTTGTAATTGGTATAGAAGGTGAACCCTTCGGCACTGAAATCGCGTAAGAGTACAATCCTTGCTGAAGGTTTGCCGGAGGGTGTGG
Source organism: Gammaproteobacteria bacterium (assembly GCA_038124075.1). Taxonomy (GTDB): domain Bacteria; phylum Pseudomonadota; class Gammaproteobacteria; order Pseudomonadales; family JAYPBG01; genus JAYPBG01. The sequence continues at coordinate 10,057 of JAYPBG010000055.1, read as the reverse complement.
CCGTTGTGAGGGTGCAGGCATTGGGTGTATGAACCGGGTATTGAACGGCGCTGTCCCAGAAGGTTTTAAACAGTGTGATGGGGTCCTCCGGTGCCGATGCCGTATCGAGGGTGTTATCGCTGTAATCTGTCCTAAGGGTTGAGATGTCGGGATGGCTAGAAACATTAGGCTTGCGGGTTGAATCGCTCATCTGTATTTTATATACCTTGGGTTTAGTAACGTGGTCTGAAATAAGCTTTATGATCAGCCTCATTATAATCCCATTATAATCCCATAGTAATCCCATAGAGTATAGGGAGTTAAGGAAAATGTCGTTGAATGGATTGAAGAAAGAAGATAAGGATGGTTGAATGCTCTTAGGGACAACAATGCACGCTCTGAACCTCTCCCCTGAATATGGGGTGTACAAGGCTCATATATCTCAGATGCCTCATACCTCTACATTACCATTGATACCCGCCTCAATACCGGCTCATACATTTCATGTGTCTAAAACTTTTCATAAAACCTTTCAAACCCCCAGAACCTCTCAAGCGCCTCCTGCGTTGGCTTTTGCTTACCCCTTAGAGCGCCACTCAGGTCAGCGCACCCTGCAGCTATTGCAATCGACCATGCAGCCGGAAGGCATCCCCCTGGGGCAGCCAACGCACAACACGATGCGCACGCCAAGGCCTTCCGTGATGCAGATGCAGGCTAAAAAGCCGTCGCCAGAGCCGCCTGAACCACCGCTCAGCATTGAGAAAAATCTAAAATTCTTGGGTGATTTGCGAGAAACCCCAACGCGAGAGCGGTATGAGAAGCTGGATGCTATGCCTGCTGGAATGCGTCGCCGTATTTTTGAGGCGGGTGAGACGAGCAATGAGCTGCTTGGGCAATTGGCTGCAGAGTACGATTGGGACAACTTCTCTCTGGATGCACCGGGCATTGCGGGTCTTTACCCCTATGCTCTGCTTTCAAAATTGCCCTACCTCTGTCAATTGGAAGGTGATGAGTGGGAAAGCATCGCGGCAGCGTTTGATAAAATCATAGCGGCTGGACTGGTGCCTCATGCGATGTATGAAGAGGAGATGCCTGACGAGGATGCGTGCAATCGCCTTATGCTTTTCCAGCGCGGCAGTGATGTGGTGTTGTCGGTGCGTGGTACCCAAGGGGATCGAGATTGGGATATTAACTTTAATTTTTTATCAGGATCCGATGATTCCTGTGATCTTAAAGGCAGTTATCACTCCGGTTATCTAAAAACGTTTAATACGTTGTTGGCACTGGTTGAACCGGAGTTGAAGCGCATGCGCGAAGAGTGTGGAGAGCCTCTTTCGATGGGTGTTGTTGGTCACAGCATGGGGGGTGCCTTGGGCTTGATGTTTGCGCAGTGGTTAGAAGGTGCTGAAGGGTACAATGTCAAGAGGGTGGTCACACTAGGCGGTGTGCGCGGGTATGGCAGTGACGCTGTAAAAGAGTATTCGGCGTTAGGTCTTTCGGAAAAAACAACGCGTGTTATTAATTTTGTGGATGTTGTGCCTTTGGCGTGGCCGAACCTATCGCACCCAGAGTCAGACCGGTTATTTCTGACGATTAATGGAAAATATTGGTTAAATCCCAGCTCGAAAAGTATGCTTTTAAATCAATGGAAGCGTTTCTCTGGCGCAGAGTATCGAGGGTATGACGGTGATACACGAGAGACCAGTGACCATGATGTGATGAACTATATAAAAATACTCTCTGCGCATGCCTTAGATGATACAATGGTGTTTGATGAAACAAAAGAGCAGGAAGAGTAAACGTTAATAGAGTAGTAATAGAGTAAAGAGTTTTAAAATTAAACGGATTTGAGGGAAGCATGTTCACGAATTTTTTAGAGAGCTTTTCGGTGACAACAGGGGTGGTGACAACAGGGGTGGTGACAACACAAGACGCGTCATCGATGAGTGCCTTTTGTGCGCGCATGAGCGCTTTTCAAGGTTATACACCTCCTTCATATGTTAAACACACTGCACCGATCAACATGGCTGTACCGAACAGCGCTGGCGTGCGGCTGTCCGCTCATGCAGAGGGGAGAAGGCCTGCAACATTACTGAAACTGAATCAACTGACTCGGCTAAGTCATCCACGGCAGGGCTCTATGCGGTACTGCAGTGATAGAGATGATGATGGTATGGCGCTTAAGCGTCTGCCTGCCTTTAGGAAGGCAGACCATTGGTTGGTATTACGCAGCATTGTTGAAGAGCAGTGTAGAGCCAGTGTCGGCGCTGTTAATCCTGCCACGATTGAGCAGGCGATGGAGCAGTGGTTCGTGCAGTTGGAACATCAGCGCGGTGAACATGAAGAGGCGCTGCAGGCGATTGGTTACTGTTTGAAAGTGGGTGACGAGATGGGGCGCAGCCAGTTTCAAGAGCAGTTTAAAAAAATAAGTTCATCGGATACGTTAGCGAATCTGTTTGT
>JAYPBG010000055.1:0-7608 GCA_038124075.1 Gammaproteobacteria bacterium | reverse complement strand
TCAACCAGCTGCTGGAGTGGCAACTGATTGAGGGTGTGCCTGATGTAAGCAATGCGTTGAGCATGATGATTCATTGCGGAAACGGCGATGGTATTGATCGTTGTTTAAAGCATCTACCTGATACGTTGGATTTAAATGGTTTGATAGGAGGGGTACAAGATGATGAACCTTGGGCTGAAAGTTTTCTGCATAAGGCGGTAAAAACCGGTTACTTCGATGTGGTCAGCCACCTGGTATCGGATGAGCGCATTTGTATTGATTGCCAAGATGAGTGCGGAGCAACACCGCTGTTATTGGCAGCCTTGAGTGATGACCCCGACATGACTCGTCTGTTGCTTCGAAATGAGGCGAACCCCTTATTGCAAAATTTTGTCGGTGAATCCCCTTTAAGTGTCTCCATTGATGGCGTTGCTGCCAGGTCGATGTACGATATTGAGAAAAATCAGTGGAGTATTGTGGCGGCTGAATATGCGACTGAGCAGCGTTACGACATTTTAGACCAGCTGATCTCCGCGCTTGACGCTATGAGTGAAGTGGGAGCAGTGGATGGTGTGGATGGTGTGGATGTGGCGTATTTGGATCAACTGATTTTCCGTTTGATCAGTTGTGATCGTGTACAGCGAGATAATCTGAAAAAAATGTTTCAAGTGCGTGAAAGGCTTGAGCCAGATAATACGTTGTATGCTAAGAGTGCAAAGCTCATTGAGCCTATGTTTGCAATAGGTCATAAGGAGAATCTTGACATAGCGCTGCAGGAGTTCCAAACGCTGTTTGGCACCTCAAGCCAGCGAAGAGAGCTTATAGAGGCCTATGGGCGCAGTGACTTGAATGCTGTTTTTAATATCACTTGACCGCTCACAAGAGTAGATGTTGTTTGTTCATGAAGTCCGTGCCGAGTCAGAGAGTCAGTATACGCGAAAACACCTATTGCCGTGCTAAGGTAGTTGGCTTACATTAAAATCACCTATCCGTGATTTATATAACACGGCTCACTGTTCAGTGTGATGCGTCTATTAAGGTGTTAAAAGGTGTTAATATGTTTAAATTATTGCGATTGTGCCGTGCGACGCTTATGGGCGCTTTTAATGTTAAGCTCAAGGCTCATGTTAAGCTCAAGGCTACCTTTTTTGCTCTTTCTACCCTCTTTTTTTCCATCTTGACACTCTCTTGTCAGATCATGCCATATACTGACGAGGTCTCTTCCTCCGGTGTGAGTGATATGATGCTGACCGAACAGGAGGCCTTTGAACCGTTGATCGTTCAGGCTGAACAATATCTGTTGGGTGAGAATAGGCAAGGTGATGGTATAAAGGGGCATGGTGTAGATGAGTATGGTGTAGAGGGTGGTTTAGGCGATGTTGCAGAAGGGGAGAAACTTTTTAACCTACTGTGTACGGAGTGCCATGGTTACCGCAATGAGCCTCAGGAGCGTGCACTCTATATTATTAATCGTACCCAGCAAATTCCCAGTCTGGAGCGCATAGGTGAAGATGAGCTTGCACTGCCCTCATCGCCAAATTACTTAAGAGCAACCATTCAAAAGGGGCGCTCTTCATCTGTTAAAGCCCATGCCATGCCAGGGTGGCGAGCCATCCTCAGTGACAAGGAGATAGGTGATCTTGTGGCCTTTATTCTCTCGGTACGTGAAGATCATAGGCTTCCGGGAGGGGGGTGAGAGGGGGCGGAGCTCAGTTCGCCTCAACCTCACCTCAACCACAATCTCAATCTCAATCTCAACTCAATCTGTTCTGCAGCGCTTCTAGCGCTTCGTTGGCTGCTAGCCACGCCTCTTCGTTGGCCTCGAGCGTCTGTTTGAGGTCAGATTCCTGTTTAAGCAAGGCTTTTAACGTGTCCCGCTGTTCAGCCTCATAGAGTGAGGTGTCGGCCAGTTGATCCTGTACCTCTGCATGCGCTTGTTGCAGTTGCTCCATCTCTTTTTCCAATGCCTCGATCTCTTTTTTTAGGGGCTGCATTTGGCGGCGCTGCTCAGCGGCCTGTTGTCTTTGCGCTTTTTTAGAGCTGTTATCGGGGGTGGGTTCGTTCGAACAGGGTTCACTGTCGGACGTTTGATGCTCATCGAGCAGCCAACGATAATAGTCTTCTAAATCACCTTCAAAAGGGGTCACGTTTTGGTCGGCGACCAGCCAAAACTGATCGCAGCTGTTCTCAAGAAGATGACGATCATGCGACACCAGCAGCATGGCCCCCTCGAATCCTTGCAGGGCCAGCGTTAATGCGTGACGCATCTCGAGATCAAGGTGGTTGGTGGGCTCATCCAGCAGCAGCAGGTTGGGTTTTTGGTAGATGATGAGTGCGAGCGATAAGCGCGCTTTTTCACCGCCCGAGAAGGGTTGAATGGGGGATGTTGCCATCTCCCCGTGAAAGGCGAACCCGCCTAAGAAGTCACGTAGCTTTTGCTCGCTTGCTTTAGGGTCGAGCCTGGTCAGGTGCGTCAATGCGCTTGCTTGGTCATCAAGATGCTCAAGTTGGTGCTGCGCAAAGTAGCCAATTTTGAGTGGTTTCGCGGGAGTAATATGGCCTTGAAGACAGAGTGGCCCTCTCTGGTTGCTTTGGGTATTGGGCGTGCTTTGGGCAATGGCATGATGGGCCAATACTTTGATCAGTGTTGATTTACCGGCCCCGTTGCGGCCGAGCAGGCCGATACGCGCCTGTGCACCGATATTAATATTCACCTGTTTTAACAGGGGTTCTGAGCGGGGTTCAAAGCCGATATTGGCTTCGGCAACGGTGAGCAGCGTGGTCGGCAGTGTGCCGACAGGTTTGAACTGAAACGTGAAAGGGGAGTCGATGTGAGCCGGCGTGATCCGGGTCATGCGTTCCAGCGCTTTTATGCGACTTTGTGCTTGCTTTGCTTTGGTCGCCTTAGCGCGAAAGCGATCAATAAACGATTGCATATGCGCCATCTCACGCTGCTGCTTTTCATACGCTTGCTGCTGCTGAGCCAGTCTCATACTGCGTTGCTCTTCAAAGTCGCTGTAGTTTCCCGTATAGAGTGTTGCTTGCTGCTGAGCGATATGGACAATCTGTGTAACAACCCGGTCTAAAAACTGTCGATCGTGCGAGATCAGAAGCAGAGTGCCTTTGTAGCGCTTAAGCCAAGACTCTAGCCAGAGAATGGCCTCGATGTCGAGGTGGTTGGTGGGCTCATCGAGCAGTAGGATATCAGAGCGGCACATCAGTGCTTGAGCCAAATTTAATCGCATACGCCAACCACCTGAGAAGGCTCGGGTTGGCTTTTCAATCTCATCATGATGAAACCCAAGCCCACTTAAGAGCTGGGCCGCTCGGCTGGGTGCACTGTAACCTGAAATGGCGTCAAGCGTGGCATGGATATGAGCAATACGCTCAGCGCTGTTGATGGGCTCAGCGCTCGCTTCAAGTTCAGCCAGTTCGGCCTCTAAGCTGCGCAGTTCACGGTCACCATCTAAAACATAGTCAAGAGCAGAGCGATCTAACGCCGGGGTCTCTTGTGCTACATGGGCGATGGTTGCGTTGGCGGGAAGGAGGAGCTCGCCCCCGTCACACTCGAGCTGCCCCAGTATCAAGGCAAATAGGCTCGATTTCCCGACACCATTAGCGCCAATAAGGCCTACGCGTTGACCGTGATGCAGCGTGAAATCTGCATGCTCAAGGAGCTGTTTTTTCCCACGTCGTAATGAGAGGTCATTAAGTTGAATCATGAGGGCGATTATATACCAACTTGAGCTGATCAGCTAATGCTCTTTTAGTGCTCTTTTGGGATGCTCTTTTGGGACAGCTACATAGTCGCCGGTCAAGGTGTATCATAAGCTATACACTCTCAAATTTTTAGCAGGGGTGAAGCGTAATAGGCGTTGTCGGACGTCATTGAAGGTTTATTGCATAAAGCTGTTAACCGCAGTTAACACATTGAGTTTACATTATCTTTCAGGTGGCGTGAAGGTTGATGGGAGTATTCATAAAAATACCTATATATCAATATTTTATCTTCTTAAGAGTGCGTTAAGAGTGCGTTGGCATAGAAACTGCGATAGGTAATAGTGATGAGAAAAGTACACTCAATTATCTTAAGGAGATTGTTATGAAATATTCATTCACTATCACAGCCCTTGCGGCGTTATTAATGTCTGCCAGCCATGTTAGTGCGGATGAGGCTAACGACAATACAGACAGCGCTATTGCTCAAAATGCGTCTGAAGTATCGCAAGCTGAAAACAACCTAACGGATTCTCAAAATGACACCAGCAATAACAGCGATAACAGTGACAGCAGCGATAACAGTGATCACAGCGATAACAGCGATCACAGCGCCAACTTGGCTGACTCTCAAAACACCGGCAGCCAAAATACGGACAACACCGATAACAGTGACAACACCGACAACAGCAATAACAGCGACAACAGTAACAACAGCGATAACAGTGATAACAGTGCTCATTTGGCTGATTCTCAAAACAGTGACAGTCAAAATACGGATGCCAGTTATAACACTGACAACAGCGATAACAGTGATCACAGCAACAACAGCGACAACAGCAACAACAGCGATAACAGCTCTCATGTAGCCGATTCGCATAATGACAACGCCCACAACACAAACAACAGCCAAACCCTCACTAACTTAGCCGATTCGCATAACGACAGCAGCGATAACAGTAATAACAGTGATAACAGTAATAACAGCGATAACAGCACTTATGTAGCCGATTCGCATAATGATAACAGTGATCACAGCAACAACAGTGACAACAGTGATAACAGTGATCACAGTGACAACAGTGACCACAGTAATCAAAACAATACCGTCACCACCAATTCAAATAATGACAGTTCGGTCGACAACAGCGTCAGTGATTCCAACAATGTGACGATTGGAAACATTGACTCTAAAACAAATACGTCTACGTTAGCAGCGACCGTGACCGGTAATGCGGTTAATTTTACAGCCAACGGTGCAAATAATGGTGTGGATCCCACAAAAATTGACTATGAAGCGAATAATACCATGCACACTGATGCGGTTACCTTTGAAGGTATAGGTGTCTTTGGTCAAAGCACGGGTCACAACAGTGTCGTTCAAGGCAGTGTTGCGGTACAAGGCAATGTAAGTTTTAGCAGCCCATAACATCGACTGAGGCTTTGTTGGGGGTGCTGATGGTGTTGAATCAGTACCTCCAACAGCGTTGAGTGTTCAGTTGAGTGGCTAAAGGTGACTATGAATGTAAAGGTGGGGAGGTAGAGTAGCCGTGGGCAGATCAATCAGATTGAATCAAAACTTAATATGCGTGGTTGGCTTATGTGTTGTGACCTTGAGTCAGTCGGTATGGGCGGATAGGAGATCCGATGACCTTTATAACTTAACAGGTTTGCATCAATATACGGTCTCTCCTAATGAGCTAGAAGATAAGCGCGCCAAACAAGGTGTGGATGTGCTTCAGCAGATGAATCAAAATGATCAAAATGCATGGTTAGAGCAGAACCAGCTTCAATCGAATATAACCGGTGACAATTTTATATTTGAAGATGCATTGAATAATATAGAAGGCATAGCAACGGTGATTCAGAATACCGGTAATCAAGTCATCATACAGGACAGTACGTTGTTGAATATCACAGTCATTCCACAGTGATTTTTCGGTACTCTTACAGTACTTTTTTACAGTACTATCACACACGTTTCGCACACGTTTCAAAATAATCACGCAGTAATATCGTAATAACTTAGTAATAAGTATCAGTTATGGAAATACGTATGATGTCTAGAATTAAATCTATATGGTTTTCGTTATCCGTGGCTTTACTCATGAGTCTTACGGTTGTCAAAGAGGCGCAGCACGTTTATGCGGGTTCTGTCTCTTTGACGGTTGGAGGGCAGACGCGTGAGATAGACGTTCAAAGTATACTGGATCGGGGTTTTTTGACTATTTTTCGACAAAAGTACGATTACAGCTGCGGTTCTGCTGCATTGGCCACGCTTTTAACCTTTCATTATGAAAGGCGGGTGGCGTCAGTGGATGTTTTTAAAACCTTGTACAAGCAGGGGGATAGAGAAAAAATAAATCAATATGGGTTCTCCTTGTTGGATATGAAGCGTTATCTGAACTCATTAGGGTATGAGGTTGAGGGTGTTCGCATGCCCTTGGAGCAGTACATTGAGGTCGCTCGGGTACCGGCGATTGTTATGATACAAACCGATGGTTACAAACACTTTGTCGTTCTAAAGGGGTATCGAGAGGGCCGAGTATTGATTGGTGACCCTGCTAAAGGTCTAAGAGCGCTGACCCAAACTCATTTTGAGTCGATCTGGCAAGGTTTGTTTTTTGTTATTACCAATGAGGCAAAGAAAGGCAGGCGTAACTTTAACCAGAAGAGTGAGTGGGGTTTGCTGGCTAGTGTGCCTGGCCATGAAGTAATAGATAAAACGGGATTGAGTGAGTTTACATTGATGCTGCCTCGGAACAGTGATTTTTTTTGATAGAATCTTGAAAGGGTTTTGATAAGGTTTTGATAAGATTTTGATAAGATTTTGTAAAAAGGTGATAACAAGGGTGATAAAAAAGGGGGGGCACATGAGCGTTAACCAGGGTTATGTTATAAAACGAAATGTTATAAAGTTCATTGGAGCAACGGCCTTGGTGGCGGCTGGTTGGCTGAACCAATCCACTTATGCTCATACATTAGCTCATACATTATATGACGTTATACACCCTTGTGATCGATCGGACATGAAGGCCCTGCCTAGCCCGCCCATGATGGATGAGCATGATCACTGCCTAAGTGATACGGAGTTATCTGCTTTGCGAGGGGGGTATGTGAATGATGAAGGCATTGTGATTGGGTTTGGGTTCGAGCGTATCGTCCGAGTGGATGGTGAGGTGCAAGAGCATGTTCTCGCTAACTTACCGGTGCTTAATCTGGGGGAAAACATCAAGCTTGTTCCGTTTAATCGTGTCGTTGATGCTGAATCAAACAAGGAGAGTGCAGCCCATGTAGCGCAGTCCATACTGGCTACGTTGCCTACCACCCCTGCCACCCCTGCCACCCCTGCCACCCCTGCCACCCCTTCAATTCCTTCAATTCCTTCACTGCCGGGCGGCAATATGGCCTTTGACAACGAAATAATCCCTACTTCACCCAATGTTATCGAAGTGACGTCAAGCCATCAACTGACGGATCTTTTGACAAACGTGATCCAAAACAGTATTGATGAAACCAGCATTGAACAAATTAGGGCGATCAATATCGAGTTGATGGGGTTGGGCTCTGTTCCGAGCTATGATCCAGAACAGACGTTTAATCCCACTCTGTTTGAAAGTTTGCTAAAATAGCTCAGAAACAATGGGAGCGAGCTAAGTGAATAAATGAATAAATGAATAAGAAGTACATCAATCCGAAGTACAATTCTCAGTCTGTTAGTTGAATCAATCTGTTAGTTGAAAGGGGAGACTAAAGAACAGCTGCAGATCGGGTGCTGCTTCTGTAACACCAATACCTAACGATAGTTTGAAGCTGGATGTTGCGCTTAACTTTTTTGTTACCCCTAACTTTAAACTGCCAACCTGAAATCGACTAAAACTGGGCTCAAGATTATTGATGTCGTTCTCGATG
>JAYPBG010000054.1:10653-14701 GCA_038124075.1 Gammaproteobacteria bacterium | reverse complement strand
TGTGGCCGTGACGGATAAAAGTGAGCAAGGCTATGCGCGTCTGATGACACAGTACAATCAGATCAGCGGTCAATTAACCGCGGAGTTGGGTGAGCAAAATGCAGAAGAGGCTGTGCAGAGCTTGAAAAACGACATTGAGGCACAGAAGGCGCTGCTTGATCTGATTGAACAGCGCATAAACCAAGGCGCCGATTTTTCTACGTTGACGCGGATGCTCACTTCGCATCAGTTTGACGGACTCACCATTGAGCGTATTGCGTTTGCAGAGGGCGGTGAAGAGGTGGCTGTGACGGGGCGCGTGCGCTCCAGCCACGAAATGGCTGACTACCTGCTGTATCTGGCGTCCATTGCACACTTTGATGGGCATACGTTTGACCTGATCGCACTCGGTGAGCAGGAGGCGCTGGATGGGTGGCGCCCTTTTAAATTGTCCAGTCATGGAAGCGATGGCGCATCAAAACGTCGACGCACGGTTGAAGTTGAAGATGTGGCTGTTCAGCTTGAGCGTCGACTGGCGTATTAAGCACCGTCGAGCCCAAACACGTTACGGATGAGGTCCCTATGAAATTAGAGATGATCAACAAGCGCATTAATCAGATGTCCACGCGCGAAAAGGTCTTGTTGGTTTTAACGATTGCAGCGGTTGCCTGTATGCTGCTTGATATCACTCTATTAAAACCGATTGAGACGAAGCGGCGTGCGCTCAGCAGTAAAATCGACTCGTTTCAGCAGCAGACGGCGGAAATGGGGCAGCGGTTATCTTATTTAGGCAGTCACTCAGGTCAGAGCGGTAAGTTATCAAAGCTGGATGAACTGAAAGCGGAAGAGGTGTTGGTCGCACAGCAGTTGCAGGCTCATAAGGGCCGCCTGCCCCAATCGGATCGGTCGCTCTCTGTACTGCACACCTTGGCGTATCCAAAACAGCCTGATGTTCGTTTAGTGGCACTGAAAAATATACCCCGTGAATCTTTGCAGCATCGATCGGCTCTAGAGGCGCAAAAGAGCGCCGCGACAGAGGGGGGCGCGGTAGGTGGGGCAGGTAACGTAGTTGAGGCTGGTGACGCAGTTGAGGCAGACAGGCGAGGAGTGGATTGGTATCGGCACGGTTTGGTTGTTAAAGTGTTGGGTCCGTTTCCGCAATTGGTCGAGTATATCAAATCCCTTGAGCGCGCCTCTTGGAAGATGGTGTGGGAGACCCTCTATGTGGTAAGAGAGGTGGAGGGGGGGCAGCAGCGTACCGAGATGACGTTTGAGCTCTACACTATGACAGATCAACCTGATTGGTTAGAGGTGCGCGCACATGACGGTTGAGGAACAGGCGGTGCATAAAGATACGGCTAAGAAGGTCCGTATTGGTGATCTGCTCATTCAAAATAAACTGTTGACTAATGGTCAGCTGGAGCTGGCACTCTCTGAGCAGCGGCAGTCAGGGCGCAAGGTAGGGCAGATTGTTGTCAGCTTAGGGTTTGTCTCTGAAGAGCGCCTGTTAAGAATCATATCTCAACAGCTCAATGTCCCTTATGTGGACCTTAATCAATATCGTTATGAAAAAGAGGTGGTGGCGCTTCTCTCTGAGGCGCACTCGAAGCGGCTGAGGGCGATACCGATTGGGCGTCGGGGAGAGAGCATTGTTGTCGCCATGGAGGACCCTACGGATATATTGGCGATTGATGATGTTAAGCGATTTTTAGGGCGCCCTATTGAGATGGTCCTGGTCCGAGAGCGCGACCTGGATAACTTTTTCGAAGTGGCTTATCGTCGTACTGAAGAGATCTCTTCGCTTGCCAGTGAGCTGCAGACGCAACTGGTTGAGTCGGTTGGTTTTGAAACTGAGTTGTCAGAAGGGGTGGGGGTGACCGAGGCTGATGCACCGGTCATGCGTCTTTTGCAGAGTATTTTTGAGGATGCGGTGCGAAGCAAAGCATCGGATATCCATATTGAACCTGATGAAACCATAATCCGTATTCGTCATCGCATTGATGGTATCTTGCATGAATATATTGTAAAAGAGAAGGCGATCTCTGCGGCGCTGGTGATGCGCTTAAAAATTATGGCCGGTATGAATATTTCCGAAAAGCGCCTGCCGCAAGATGGTCGATTTAATATTGTTGTAAAAGGGTCGAAGATCGATGTGCGTATCTCAACGTTGCCGATACAGTGGGGTGAGTCGATCGTTATGCGGCTGCTGGATCATGATATGGGTATACGCTCATTGGCTTCGCTCGGTATGCCCGAACAGATATTGGTGCGTTTTGAGGAGATGATTAGAAGCCCTCACGGCATGGTCTTGGTGACAGGGCCGACGGGCAGCGGCAAAACCACCACACTCTATTCAACCCTGAGTACCCTCAATAAAGAGGCCTCTAAGATTATTACCGTAGAGGACCCTGTTGAGTACCGACTGCCTCGTGTGAATCAGGTGCAGGTGAATCCTAAAATCGATCTTTCGTTTGCACGTGTATTAAGGGCCTCACTGCGTCAGGACCCCGATATTGTACTTGTGGGTGAGATGCGTGACAGTGAGACCGCAAAAATTGGTCTGCGTGCGGCTATGACAGGGCACCTTGTCTTTTCAACACTGCACACCAATGATGCGATCAGCAGCGCGATACGCTTGGTCGATATGGGGGCTGAGCCCTACTTGGTTGCCTCATCGCTGTTGGGGGTGATGGCCCAGCGGTTGGTGCGTCGCGTCTGTGAAGCGTGTGAAGAACCGTATTATCCGACGGAGCAGGAGTTGGCTTGGTGTAAAACCATGCTGTCCGATGAGCGCTCACCGGCACCGCTCTTATCAAAGCCTTTTGAGTTTAAACACGGTAAAGGTTGCAACCGTTGCGGGTACACAGGTTACAGTGGTCGTATTGGTGTGTATGAGCTGTTGGTGATGAATGAGCGTCTTATGGCAGCCTTGCAGAATGCACGTTTTGATGAATTTAAACAGGCCGCCCTTGAGCAGACAACGTATCAACCGTTAATGTTCTGCGCATTGAGTTATGCGTTTGATGGGGTTACCACGATTTCAGAGGCGTTGCGTGTCTCTCATGGGTTGAACGATGGCGTATTTTAATTATACCGGTCGAGACAGCAACGGTGGATTGGTAAAAGGGGTTTTAGAGGGCAAAGCCGAAGATGCGATAGCGTTTGAGTTAAGAGAACGTGGCGTGACGCCTATTTCGATCGACAAAAGTGACAGAAACATCGAGTTAAGTGAGTGGCTGACGCGCAGCGTTCTGGCTAAAGGGTACGCCCTTGATGATCTGATCTTGTTGTTTAGGCAGCTCTATTCGCTCAGTCGAGCGGGTATCCCCATTTTAAACGCATTGCATACGGTGCTGAAAACAGAAAAAAAACCGGTCCTGATTGAGGCATTAAAAAAAATGGTCTCTGGCATTGAGTCTGGTTTATCTCTGTCGCGTGCAATGGCGCAGTCCCCCAGAATATTTTCCCCGGTTGTGGTGAATATGGTGAATGTCGGAGAAAATACCGGTCGTCTGGACGAGGTGTTTAGTCTTCTGGCAGACTATTTGGATCTGGAAAAAAACACGCTAAAAGAGCTGAAGCAGACGACCCGTTATCCGCTCATCGTGATCATCTTTATCACCCTGGCCATCTTGGTGGTGAATTACTTTGTTGTGCCCAATTTTGTGAATGTATTTAATCGCCTGGGTGCGGATCTGCCTTTGCCAACGACGGTGCTTATTGTCAGTTCGCATATTTTTGTTCACTATTGGTGGTTGCTGCTGTTAGGGTTGTTTAGCATGCTGGCTATGATGTTGAACTATATCAGCACAGAAGAGGGGCGCTATCATTGGGATCGATTGAAATTACACGTGCCCTTGGTGGGAGGTATTTTCGAGAGAGTGATATTAACACGTTTCTCTAGAGTGCTCTCTATGATGCTGAAAGAGGGGGTGCCCGTACTTCAAAGTTTGTCAATCGTTGCTGAAGCCGTTGATAATCAATACATCTGCCGATCGGTAAAAGCCATGATTGGTAAGATCAGTTCTGGAGAGAGTTTTACGTCGTCGGCGTCGGCAAGTGGCCTTTT
>JAYPBG010000054.1:9096-10643 GCA_038124075.1 Gammaproteobacteria bacterium | reverse complement strand
TGGCCTTTTTAACCCAATTGTTATACAGATGATGGCGGTGGGCGAGGAGACGGGGGCGCTTGATCAGCTGCTGGATGAGGTGGCGCTCTTTTATGAGAGTGAAGTTGAGTATGATTTAAAACGTTTCAGTGATTGGGTTGAACCTATACTTGTCATCATGCTGGCGGGGATGGCTCTGGTTTTGGCATTGGGTGTCTTTTTGCCGTTATGGGATTTGGGCGCAGCGGCAACCAGTATGCGGTAAGTCAAGCACGTGAATACATGGATAAAAGATAAAGCGGATAGGCATTATACATTTTGGTATCTTCAGACTAAAATTAATAAATATTGGATAGGTGTGAATAAATTATATATAAATAAGTGAATAAGTGAATAAGTGAATAAGTAAACAAATAGTCAGTCAATATATGTGCGAATAAAAAAGGATAGACGAAGAGGCATACGGTCATGCTCGGAAAGAGATTAACAGAAAAGAACGGCACGAGTGGTCGAGCTCAAGGGTTTACTCTGATTGAGCTTATTATTGTGGTTGTGCTTCTTGGCGTGTTGGCCGTGACGGCCTTGCCTAGATATATGGAAGTCAGTGGTCGGGCGCATCAGTCAACGGTCAGTGCGGTTGGCAGTGCCTATGCTGCGGCTGTTGCATTAACGCACGCGCAATGGATAACAAATGGCTACAGCGCCGGTGCTGATGTGGATGACTTGAAAGGGTTTGGCCTCGGTAATATAAATATGAGTAGGATGGGTTGGCCTGTCGGAGTGAGCGGTACGGCCAACAGCGTCTCGATGACACCGTTTGCCTGTGTTGAACTCTGGACGGCTCTACTGCAAAGCGGTGCTCCAAATATTTCTGAATCCAGTGCGGATGCAGACTACCTTGTTACGGTCGTGCCGGATGCTCATGGAGGTGGTGCGGGTGATGACTGTTTATATACCTATCAGGCTGATAGTATGAAAAACTCGATCCGTTATAATGCCGATACAGGTATGGTTACAACGGTGCTTAACTAGATACATAACAGAAAAACAACCGATAAAAAACCGATAAAAAACCGATAAAAAATAGCGTCTATGGAACATAGAAAAAGAGTGAAAATATATGAAGGTGTATAATATAGACAATGATGGTACGGAAACCCCAGCGCCTCAACCCTATTCGCAATACTATTCAAAAGCCTATTTAAGAGACGATCGTGGCTTTACGCTGATAGAGCTCATTATGGTGGTGGTGATTTTGGGTGTGCTCTCGGCCTATGCGATGCCTCGATTTTCAGAGTTTCGGTATGAGGCGGAGCGCGCAGCGGCTGAGGGCGGTTTGGCAGCGGTGAAGGCGGCCAGTGGTATTGTGCATGCGCAGGCCATTATAGAGGGTAAAACTCGCTCTAAAGCAGGCGAGGTGGTGCAGTTGGAGGGGGTGGATATTCGACTGGTCAATGGCTACCCCAGCGCCTTGGATATCCAGAGTGCAGCCGGTTTGGATGGTTTTGGTGTAGAGAGCTCTTCAGACAGCCGATCGGTGACGATCTTCACCAGCAAAAAAAGTTGTA
>JAYPBG010000054.1:399-9086 GCA_038124075.1 Gammaproteobacteria bacterium | reverse complement strand
CATCTACTCTGATTCAAAAGGGCCCATGTTGCGCCCCGAGATTACTGAGATTGAGTGCCTGGAATAAACGTTATCAGATTAAGGTGCTCATTGATAGCGTGCTCATGGCGTGTGAGGTGGCGCTTTCAAATAGGGGGAGGCGGCAGGGATGGTGCGCCCAGTTAATGTAGATCAAAAGGGATTTACCTTGGTTGAGTTGATGCTTGTTATTATTCTGATTGGCACACTCTCCGCAATGGCCGCTCGGCCGCTCACCCATACCTTGGCGTATCAAACTGAAATTCAGATGCATGAAATAGCTCTGGCTTTAGACTATGCGCATATGTTTGCAATACAGACAGGGTGCACCGTTACGGCCAGCTTTTTACCGGATCAACTGGTTTTGAATAGGGTGGAACCGGCGTGCCATCGAGGCGATGCCCGATTGATCCATCCGGGTACATTAGAGCCTTATGTTGTTCAAAGCGCTAAAGCCGCTCTATTGACCTATGAGAGTGAGCGCAGCCGCCATGTAGACCCGCGTGGTTTGACCTTCTATGCATCAGGCCGCGCGTGTAATCAGGAAGGCTATGGTGAGGCCACGGTGACACTCTCTCTCGCATCGGGTGACGAAAAGCGCCTTCGGTTAAACTGTTTAACATCACACACCGTGCGTGATGTGCAATGAATGCCGTTAAGATTAAAAGGGGCCGTTTGTTGTGAGAAAAGATCGGTTGGATCGAGTCGAAAAAGGTTTTACCTTGATCGAAATGGTGATGGCGATTGTGGTCTTGAGCATGACCGTCTCAATGTTCAGTAAAGGGATGCACTATCTGAGTGAACAGTCGGTCTCACCGGTGATTACGCTTCAGGCCAGCTGGATAGCGCGCAGCTACCTTGATGAAATTCAGGCGGGTGTTGGTGATCGGTTGTCATGGTGCGATCCTGGAGAGCATAGCAGTATGTCAGGATATAGGCGTATGTCAGGATACAGCAGCATGGCCGCCGAAGGGGCTGTTGATGCGGATCGTCGCGTGTATCGCTCCCTATGTGATTATTTAAGCGTGGGGCCTACCGTCGTGACGGCGGTAACGGGTGAGTCTATTGCGCACCTTAAGGACTATCGTATCCAGGTTGAGTTAACACCGGTTCACTCACATGATGTTTTTCTTAATTCTGATGCGGTGCCCGTGAATGGATTGTTGGCCGTTGCCACCGTTGATCATCCTGCCATTCAATCGGTTCGGCTGAATACGTGGCTTTGGGAGCGTTGATGATGACGTTGTCTATAGGGCGTCGAAATCGTGTGTCGGGTTTTACCTTAATTGAGATGATTATGGTTATGGCACTTTTGGGGGTGATCGGTGTGCTGGTGCTCCCTATCTTGGAGAAACCTTTTTGGATCTATCACAGTGGAAAGCAGTTTCAGCAGGCGAGCAGCGATGCTATTAAGGTGATGCACTGGATTGAGCGAGATACCGCTCAGCGTGATATTGAGGTCAGTATTGAGCTCAGCCAACCAAGCGATGACGAATATGCACTGATCATTGCCCGGGGAGAGGTGCGTTATGCAACGGAACAGTCGCCTGAAACGGGTCTGTATACGCTTCTTCGCGCTGAGAAACAGGGGCAGCATGTTCGGCAAAGCCCTATTGCAGATGATATAGAGGCCATTGCATTTGATTGGCAGCCACCCTATCTATCGATCACCATGACGATGGTAGGCGGTGTTGGGAAAGGTGTAACGTTTTGGAGGCAATGGGAGGTCGGTGGTGAGTCGAAATGGCCATAAAGGAGTGGCTGTGAAGATGGGCGCCAGGGCAGGTATGACGCCAAACAGCATCCATCAACAGGGGGGGGTTGCACTTCTCTTTGTTGTTATGATTATTTTCTCACTGGCCCTGCTGTTACCGCACAGCTTTCGACAGCTGGCGCAAGGGTATGACCTGGTGGCATTGGAGATGGAGAAGCAGCGTGTCCAGTTGGTGTTGAACGCGGCTTTAGGGCTTCATCTTGCTGAAGCCGAGCGGGATGTTTTGAGAAAAAAGGAGGGCGCACAGCCTGTCATTGCCAAAGGAATATGCAGTGCGCGCAAGATGACGAAGATTGAGTCGGTGCGTGAAGCGGAATATCAGATCGCGATGAGCTGTGAGCAGCGTGATGGTCAATATCATCTGTCGATAGAAGCGCTGTTGATGCAGGCCGGCGATGGTGCGGTGCGTCGCTTTATGCTGGATCGAAGGTTTCCGCGTTAGTCGTTTTGTCTGTCTGTTGAGGGTGGTTTTATGGGTGTCCAAAAGGTGTCTTCCAAAAGGTGTCCAAAAAGCTCACCTTCAACTCCAGAGTTCAATAAAATTGATATTTTGTCTGAGCATGACGGCCGACTTTGATTAAAACGCCATTAGAGATCCCATGTTTCAGATCTCTACTTGCTGTTGCTGATGAAATAGTTTTATGGAAGTTAATGTAGTCTTTTCTTGAAAAAAGGCATTTTTCGAAGTGGCTGACGGCATTGTTTAATCGATCATCCACGGTTTGGTTTGTAACGACCACTTGGTTTTTTAAGTCATTTAGAGCAGTCAAAATAATATCTACAATAAATTCGATAAATACGGTCGAGTTACCGCGAGAGTCAGACTCCTCGAGCGCTTTGTAATATTTGGACTGTTTTTCTTTAATGAGAGACTCGATTGGAACAAATTCAAAAATTGGATGATAATGCATTAAAATCACTGTCTGCCATAATCGACCTATTCTTCCATTTCCATCGGAGAAGGGGTGTATGAACATCAATTCATAGTGAAAAACGCATGATTTAATGATGGGGTGCGTATCCTTCTCTTTTTTAAGATATTCAAAAAGGTCTTTCATCAAGGAGGGGACCCGCGAGGCTTTGGGGGCCACATGAGCAATCTGCTTTCCTTTGAAAATACCGACATTTCCGAGCCGATATTTTCCTGGGTCATCGACCAATCCTTTTAGTAAAAGTCCATGGGCTCTCAACATAGACCTTGAACTATGTGGCCTAAACTCGTGGATGGAGTGGTATGCATCAATAGCATTTGTAACTTCGATGATATCCTTTTTAGGACCAACAACCCTTTTGCTGTCTAGTAATGCAGTGATTTGTGAGGTAGAAAGAGTATTGCCTTCAATCGCCAGCGACCCATGTATGGTTTTTACTCTATTCTGTTTTCTCAACTCTGGCTGAGGCGTTTGAGATTGTATGCCTTCAAGATGCCCTAATATTTTGGAAATCTCTAACAAGCAGTTCAGTGATCTATTCGTAATTTCATATGGTGGTTTCATAATCATGATAGTATCATATGATACTATCATTGCCTAGTTGATAGGGTATCGAGCTTATCATCAGAGCACCCAGAAAAACTAATTTGTGGGTGCCCTGAAGGGTGCTGCTTTAAGTTGGATCGGAGGTATCCGCGTGAGTCGTTTTGTCTGCCTGTTTGTTGAGTATCTCCAGAAGGGTGCCTGGGTCGACGGGTTTTTGCATGATGGCATTAATGCCGAAGGCACCAAGCTGTTTAAGCTGAATCTCTGTGGGTTTCTCTTTGCACAGCAAGATGACAGGCAGGCTTTTAAGGTCTCTTAACGCATGAAGCTGTTTAAGCTGATCGCTCACCTGCTCTGAATCAGCGTCCCTTTCGTCTAAATCGACCAGCAATAGATCACTGTGTTCAACAAGCAGTAAGTGTGCGGCCTCTTTTGTCGAGTGTGCACGGTGTGTTCTCCAGCCGTTTCGATGCAGTAGATCATGCAGCTGCTCTTCACCCGCTTCGCTCGATTCGATCATTAAAGCATAGCGTTCAGGTGGTTTTTCCGGTTGTTGGTTGATGGCATGAGGGGGAAGAGGGGGGCCGGAGTGGTTGGGTGTTTTGAGTGCGTTGTGCTCGGTATCGTGCTCAGTATAAACAGAGAGTATCTTATCTAAGTGTACAATGTCATCGATGTTGTGCGGTGACGGTGTGAACGCAGCGGCTTGATGCCGGCGATGCTCGATGAGCGAGTCGGTTGTGGGTATTTTGTTGATGATGTACTCGAGTAAAAAGGTTGCGATAAAAAGCGCGAGTAGCGTAAAGGATGCTGGAAAGTGCGTAAGCTGTAAAACAGTGATGAGAATCGGTGTAAGCGGTGCAATGACGAACAGGGCAGCGGACCAGGGTTGTCTAATGGTGAAGCTTAATATCGATAGGCATAGGGTTGCACTCCCTAGGGTGATCGCCAGCGGCAGCAGCTCAGCCGGTAGCGTGTTCTGACTAAGAGGTATGGGGACGCTCCATTGGCTCTTCATCAGATGCGTCCTGTTTGAGAGCTCAAGCAGAGTAAACATCTCAGTCAGAAATAAGCATAGCGCGATGAGGATGAATAAGGGGGTGAGTATGAAGGGTAATTTCAAATGATAGGAGAGCTTCGCAGCCAAAAGGGCGTAGAGTGCGAGCGCGCTTGTAAAGCAGAGGATCATTGCCGCCAGTACGGCATTGATCGGAGCGTCGACCAGCTTTAATGGAATGGCGTGCGCCAATGAGAGTGAGAGTTCGCTGGAGGCGCTCAAGCTGCCGCCAAGCCAGACGCAGAGGGTAAAGAGCAAAAGCAGCAGTGAGTGGGCCGTGGAGTAACGCACCCGGCGGTATTGTTTGATATACAGCAACAGCAGTCCGCAGGTGAATAGGCTGTATAGAAGCAACGGTTGGCTCTCGAGTGCCATGGTGGCATCACTCCTTAGGATTAATCAACATACGAGTAATCAGCATAGAGGAAGATGCTCAGTGTGGCTATAGGCGTAAGCATGGCGATAGCCGTGATCAGCTCTCTATATCTTCATGCTGCAGCTCAAGGGCCAGCTCTTTAATCTTTCGGGTTAAGGTGTTGCGCCCCCAGCCGAGCAGTTGAGCGGCATCGCGCCTACGTCCAGCGGTATGCTTGAGCGCAACTTCGATCATGATGCGTTCGAAGGCCGGTACACACTCTTCCAGCAGATTCTGTTTTCCATTCGCCAGCGCTTGGTCGGCCCAGCTGCGCAAGGACTCTTCCCAGTTGTTGATGTGCACGAGGGACTCTTGCTGATTGGGCGTTTTTAGCTCTGCAGGCAGGTCGGAAAGAAGAATTTCACGCCCCGAGGCCATGACGGTCAGCCAGCGGCAGGTGTTTTCAAGCTGGCGTACATTGCCTTTCCAATCAATGCCACAGAGGTAGTTTTCCGTTTCGCTTGGAAGCAGTTTGGTTTCAACGCTGAGCTCTTTTGCAGCTTTTTCGAGGAAGTAGCGTGCCAGCTTGGGGATATCTTCACGGCGGTCATTGAGCCGTGGAAGTTGGATGCGTATAACATTGATGCGGTGGAAAAGGTCTTCTCTAAACTGACCGCTCTCTACGAGGCTTTCGAGGTTTTGATGGGTTGCGGCAATGATTCGAACGTCAGAGGCAACGGGAATATGCCCGCCAACACGGTAAAACTCCCCGTCGGCCAGGACGCGTAGCAGCCGTGTCTGTGTATCCAGAGGCATGTCCCCGATCTCATCAAGAAAAAGGGTGCCTTCGGATGCCTGCTCAAAGCGGCCTTGGCGCTGTTGATTGGCTCCCGTAAACGCGCCTTTTTCATGACCAAAGAGCTCAGACTCAATCAGGTCTTTCGGTATGGCCGCCATATTAAGGGCGATAAATGGGCGCTGGGCTCTGGGGCTGTGTTTGTGCAGTGCGTGAGCAACCAACTCTTTTCCCGTGCCCGATTCACCATTGATCAGTACGGTGATGTTTGAGTGAGCGAGGCGGCCAATGGCGCGAAAAACCTCTTGCATGGCGGGTGCTTCACCAATAATTTCAGTCTGCTCTAAGGGGGGTGGGGTGTTGTTGGAGGATTTGCTTCTCAGCTCATTTTGATGAGCGATCCCTCGTTTGATCAAGTTTATGGCGTCATCGACATCGAAGGGTTTTGGCAGGTACTCGAAAGCACCGCCTTTAAATGATGCTACCGCGCTGTCTAAGTCTGAGTGTGCAGTCATGACGATAACGGGTAAATCTGGGTGTCTATCTTTGATTTTTTCAAGCAGCTCAAGGCCATCGATGCCTGGCATGCGGATGTCTGTCACGAGCACGGTGGGTTGCGTGTGCTGAAGGCGTGAGAGAACCTCGGAGCCACTTTCAAAAACGGTCGCATTAATCTGTGCTTTGGCTAAGGCCTTTTCCAATACCCAGCGTATCGAGCGATCATCATCGACGACCCAGACGCTTTCATCAGATGATACAGTGTTAGGTGGAATCATGAGGTTGCTCCATTGGAAGGTAAATGTTAAAAGCGGTTTGTCCAGGTTTGCTGTCGCACTCTATTAAGCCGTGATGGCGTCGAATGAGCGATTGTGCAATTGAAAGACCCAGTCCAGTTCCGTGAGCACGGCCGCTGACCATGGGGTAGAACAGCGTCTCTTTAATGTGTTCTGAGATGCCGGGTCCATTGTCGATGATGCCGATGCAGAGAATAAGGCGGTGGTGTACAGTTCCGATGGTCAAATGGTAGTCGACGCGGGTACGTAGGGTGATGCTCTTCTTTTGTGGCGTCTCTTCTGAGTGAGGTGAATCGGTTTTTTGAGGTGCTTCAAGCAGAGCTTCTAGGGCGTTTCGAGTGATGTTTAAACAGGCTTGTATCAGCTGGTCTGCATCGGCATAAATTTCTGGCAAGCTGGTGTCATAATCCCGATATACCGTCACCTGGCCTTGAGACTCGGCATCGATGATCTGTTTAACGCGTTCCAGTACATAATGAATATTGACTGAGCCCATGTTGGGCAGTTGGTTTGGGCCCAGCATTTGATCAACGAGGTTTCTTAGCCGGTCTGTCTCACCAATAATAACGTCGATATAGTCTTGAAGGTCGTTGTTGTTGGCATCGCTCAGCTCTTGCAGCTCCCGACCTAAGAGTTGTGCAGCGCCACGGATCCCGCCTAATGGGTTTTTTATCTCATGGGCAACGCCTTTAACGAGCGATAGGGTTGCTTGGTGTGTGCTGAATTGTGACTCATCGCGACTGATGCGGAGTAAACGGTCGAGCTCTTGAATCTCAATGATAAGGTGCCTGCCTTGCGTTGCATGAGGCCTATAATCAGGATCAGAGGCTGAAAACTGTATGGGGGTTACGGTGTAGTCTACGGTCGCAGGCTCTTTTCCTGGCACGCTTAAGGTGGCTTCTCGTTTGGTGTAGGTGTGGCCGTTGTTTAGGGCTTTGTGTAGATCCTCTATTGACGGCTTGTCGTTTCTAAAGATCTCTTCGATAGGGAGGTTGTTTAATCGGGCTTCGCTTGTGGCCAGTAAGCTTTGTGCTGTGGGGTTGAGGTAGACGATCAATAGCTCCGCATTAATAAGAAGAATCGCGGTGGATAAGTTCTCTAATAAGCGTGCTGAAAGCTGAGCATGGGCATCACGTTCAGTCGTGTTGCTCTCTGTTTCTGATATGTCAGGTATGTCAGTGGTGAAGTCAGTCTCTTTTGGCTCTTTCATACGTATATATACAGTGTGGTCGGATTGCATTTGGGTGGCTCATTGAGCCTTTTGCTCATATGATCTCTTTAGAGAGTGCCCCCTATATTTTAAAAGGCTAGCATACAAAAGGCCGGTTCAGGCTGAGTGCCTGTCTAAATGTGCACCAATAAGATCTAAGCAATATATGGTCCACTTATATCGATCTCTTCTGCATTTTTGTTTTAAATTGTTGATTTTATTAGATTATAATTTTCTTTTTTAGAGAAGGGGTATTCTGAGCGTTGTTAGAAAGCCAGCTTTTAGCACTGATTTAGTGCGAATTAGAATTATATGATCGATTTTGGATTGGTATTTTCTATTTTGCACTTGATTGGTGCACGTGAATGGTAGTCGGGTTGGAGCGGGTAACGATGTTGCCTTTATTATCGATGATGTTAATGCTCAGTGTGTGAGTCCCTCGAAAGATCTCTGTCGTCTTGATTTCGGTGCTGGAGGTTGGGCCAGCCACCTGAGTGCCGTTACTCAGTAAAATAAGTTGGTGCTTTGGGTGTAAGTAGGGGGAGACTGAGACCGTAACGGTTAATTGGCCACCGGTGTTGCGCAGTGTGGTGTCATTCTTAGGCGAACTGATGGAGACGCTGCGGTACTTAAAGCCGGACTTGCCTCTCGAGTAAGATTTTTTTGAGGAGCGCTGAGTATTGACTTTTGGAAAGGAGAGGGTGGGAACGAACGTCTCTTCGAGCTTTTCAGATGTGCTGGGTGATGCGGCATCCGGCTGGTCAGAGTATACGACAGTGCCATCGGGCAGTGTTGTTTTATAGATGTCTGCAAAGCTGTTTTGTAGAAGCAGTAGGCTGGCTAGGACGCCCATTAGGAAGCGCAAGAGTAAGAAGCGAAAGGGTAGAGCGTGAGCCGTATGGTTGGTGCGAATGCATGCCAGTAGCGCCTTGGTGTTTTGCATTGTTCTGATACCCAGCGATGAGTCTTATAAGTGAGTTTTATGCTTGCATGTCAACAGCCCCTCTTTTTAAGGCTTACGTTAAAGCTTAACCCAAATGCAAAAAAACGAAAGCCCCCAATGTGGAGGCTTTCGTTAAGCTTTTTGACGCTGGGTTATGAGGCCCGGCGCCGGGTCTGCTTTAATGGCCCAATATAATGGTCCAATTTAGCGGCCCAATTAGCACGAGTAGTACATGTCAAACTCAACAGGGTGAGTGGTCATG
>JAYPBG010000054.1:0-335 GCA_038124075.1 Gammaproteobacteria bacterium | reverse complement strand
TATCCTTGGCTTCTTCAGGTGGCAGGTCATCCAGGTCCTTGTCCATTGCATCGCCAGGATGGATTTTGTTTTTAATACCATCAAGGCCAGCCATAAGCATTGCAGAGAATGCAAGGTATGGGTTTGCGGTTGGGTCAGGGAAACGTACTTCGATGCGGCGCGCTTTAGGCGTGTTCACCCATGGAATACGGATGGAGGCCGAGCGGTTTCTGGCAGAGTAGGCCAGCATGACCGGTGCTTCAAAGCCAGGTACTAGGCGCTTGTAGGAGTTGGTAGAGGCATTAGCAAAGGCGTTGATGGCGCGTGCATGCTTGATGATACCACCAATGTAGAAG
>JAYPBG010000053.1:12634-14705 GCA_038124075.1 Gammaproteobacteria bacterium | reverse complement strand
TTTATCATGACCATGTTCAATGCAACTGAGGCCAGAGCGAAACTTTATAGCCACATCGATCAGGCAGCTGACACTCATCAACCTATTGTTATTAAAGGGAAGAGATCAAATGCTGTCCTGCTATCTGAAGAAGACTGGAACGCCATTAATGAGACATTGTATTTAGTTTCTATACCTGGTATGCGTGAATCCATCATCGACGGCATGAAATCCGATCTTGATGATTGCAGTAAGGATTTAGATTGGTAATGTGGGAGCTAATATATACGAACCAAGCTCAGAAGGATGCACGTAAATTATCTTCTGCAGGCCTCAAGAAAAAAGCACAGGCACTTCTTGAGGTGATTCGTGAAAATCCCTATCAAACCCCTCCTCCTTATGAAAAGTTGGTCGGAGATCTATTGGGTGCCTATTCACGCCGCATCAATATTCAACATCGACTTGTGTATCAAGTGCTAAAACCATACAAAATAGTTAAAGTTTTGCGAATGTGGACCCACTACGAGTAGGGCGGTTGTAAAGTAAGCAGCGCAAGTAAACAGGGACAGCCATAAAAAAGCACCGCGATAAATAATCCATATTTTTTGGATGTCCCTTACTTAATATCCCTTACTTAAACTTCTTAAACTCTGAAAGCGGTGTTCTCTCTTCCCTCTTTTTTAAAATCTACTGGGCGTGCTTCGAATATAATCATCTGAAATTTTAATGACAAAATCTGCCAGCGTCTGATCGGAAGCAAACAGAATGCCCTTATGGTTCATATAGGTTGATTCCTTACGGTTGAGCTCAAATGGGTGGCCATGAATATCACAAGCCGGTAAACCGAGTACGCTGAACATCGCGCTCGTTGCGGCATAGTCCCATATACTCCCGCCTCGGGCCTTAGGCAGTTTAAAATAGAGTGCATCGGGGTTTGCCAGTATCCAGCTTGCATTGAGTGCAGCGCCACCTTTTGCGATGATGCGAAGGCCTTTGGCGTACCCCTGTGATTTTGCGAACTGCTCTATTTTAGGCAGCAATGCTGCATAGGCCGGGTCATCGCTATAGTTGGGGTCTAAAAAGCAGTTGAGGGCATCGTTTCTCTTTTCGGTGTTGGCAAAGTCAGAGGGCTGTATAGAGTGACCGTTGATGAGGGCGGCTTCCGCCTTGTGTTCACTGAATCTTGTTGCATGGTAGAGTTGATCATTATAGGGGTCATAGACGACGCCCATTATGGGGGTGCCGTCCGCTCGAATCAGCCCAATGGAGACGGAGTACCCCTCGCGCTTTTCACAAAATGCTAAGGTCCCATCAATGGGATCAACCGCCCAAAAGTGGTCGCTCTCAAATCGACGACCATCGTCGTGGCTCTCTTCTCCTAAAAAT
Source organism: Gammaproteobacteria bacterium (assembly GCA_038124075.1). Taxonomy (GTDB): domain Bacteria; phylum Pseudomonadota; class Gammaproteobacteria; order Pseudomonadales; family JAYPBG01; genus JAYPBG01. Next base: position 13,340 of record JAYPBG010000053.1, on the reverse strand, counting down.
GCGATCTCATACTGCTCACAGCTTGGGTTAAGTGCAGCCTCAATATACGCTTGCACTTCAAGGTCGACTTCGGTGACAACGTCGGAGATGAGGCTACCGCCTAACCCTTTTGTCTGCATCTCAACGTCACGACTTCGGTAACGGTCAATAATGCTCCCGGCTGCTCGAGCGGTCTCAGTGGCGAGTGCTGTGAGGTCTCTCAAGTGATTATCATTTAGAATCATATTGCGCTATGGTCTCCTGAGCTAAGCGTTCACTGTAGGCATGAATCTTCCAGTGGTTGGGGCTCCACCCTTGTAGAAATCGGAAAAAATCGGTCCATGCTACTGGGTAGAGTGGACGCCAGCAATCGATTATAGCATCTATATCTGTATGGGTAATGGCATGATTGCGTCGATGCAGAGCCTTTGTTAGAGCATCAAAGTAGGTGTCCAGCAGCGCAGTTTCGTAGGCTTCGCAATCGTGCTCATCTAAGCAGCTGCTGATCAGGTAGGCGAGATCTTTCATGCCGCATCCGCCGCCTACATATTGAAAATCGACCGCAGCCACGGCGCTTCGATCTGTAGAGAAGCAGAAGTTAGCCAGCTTGGCGTCACCATGCACCAGTGTCTGCCAGGGGCACTCGTTTAATGTGCGATCGATCGATGCAGCGCACCGTTTCAACCCGCCCTCGTTGAGTGCAGACCACTCGTCAGGTCGTGTCTGC
>JAYPBG010000053.1:0-12624 GCA_038124075.1 Gammaproteobacteria bacterium | reverse complement strand
TGCCAGTAGGTGCCTGTTGGCCATAAGCCGTTGGGTGTCTGACGCAAAAAACGTGCATGAAAGTGCGCTAACCACTCAATGCATCGATGTATCTCATTTATGGTTGGCTCTGTGACGCGCTCGGAAAAACCGCTGGCATCCAAATCCTCTAACAGCATTAAACATGTTTGCTCATCATGCTGTGTACCTAAACAGCGAGGTATGCGACAAGATGCATTGCACTTGGAAGCCCAGTGCGTATACCAGTTCATCTCTACATGATAGGAGTGTACTTTGCGTTGGTGAGAGCGGTGGGTGTTCCATCCTCGCGGATGATGAGTCTCTGTTGCTTCAGGCAGGTGAACGTGTTTAACCACTATGGAGGCTTGCGGTAATCCAACCAAGCCGACGCGTAAGATGGCGCCATACCCGCTCCATAAAGATTGTATGGTCTCCAGCTCATAACAGTCGGAGGCCCCAGTTTGGTTGATAATGAACTGTTTAACGCTCTCTTGCATCATGTTATTGAAGTGCACCTTACTGCTGTCCCTGCTGTCGCGTGTGAGCAATGATTATCGCTCATTTTTGATTTGACAGCCAGTGTCCATGTACCTGTCTCAAGAGTCGGCTGTTGAGGGAAGAAGAATAAGAGAATAAGAGAATAAGAGAATAAGAGTAAAAAATAAAAATAAAAAATAGAAGAAAATAAAAATGAACATAAAGTGAAGCGGGTATAAAACAAAATGTTTATTGATCTTAGGTGTCTTAGTAGCGTATTTCTATTGATCAAGCTCTGGTTGATCGTTGATCTTTTGAAGTCGCTTGTTTAATATGCCCTGAACAAAAAAGTACGGTTGTTCTGGGCAACAAGACAGTGTTCGGAATTCATCATTCATCACTCTTTATTCTGATTAAGGTAGTTGCTTGTGCTCTCAGTATTAGGTCGTTTCTCATACCTGCGTATCTCCGTCTTGTTATTCACTCTGTTAATTCTGGCCTTTTCCCCTGCCTATGCAGCTGAGACGAACGATATTCGAGAGGCTCCCATCCAAGCAAGAATCGTTGGTGGGCAAAATGCATCATCGGGTGAGTACCCATTTATGGTGGCCTTGGTAAGGTCGTATAACGACTCTGCGTATATTGGTAAGTTCTGTGGAGGCATTTTGGTGAGTGAGCGCCATGTCATGACAGCGGCGCATTGTGTTTATTATTGGAGCCCTAGATCTATCGATATTGTTGCCAATACTCACGACTTAAACGACTCTGCTGAATACGACCGAATTTCAGTCGAAGAGATTCATATACACCCCGATTTCTCTATCTCAGACTTTGGGAACGATATTGCAATTCTAGAGTTAGAAGAGGTTGTGCCTAACGCGCAACCCTTATCGATAATCCGTGCGGCGGAAAAGCTGGCGCTGGAGGCTGGCGATGGCGTTACTGTTATTGTCTGGTGAGCCACCTCTTTGTATGGATCATCCCCTTCAACGTTACAAGAAGTTGAGTTAGAGCTTGTCGATTTTGAGGTGTGTAGAGAAGCATATGGTGTCGATGTAACACGGAGTATGTTGTGTGCTGCAGCGCCCAATTTCGATGGCGATGCATGCTATGGGGACAGTGGAGGACCGATGTTGTGGCGTGACGAGAGTGGTCAATGGTCATCTTTAGGTATTGTCAGTTTTGGACGAGGTTGTGCACAGCAAGGTTATCCTGGTGTCTATACCTCAACGCTCGATTTTAGCGCTTGGGTGGCTTCTATTATAGAGGGATTCAATATTGAAGCAGAGGGAATGCCTAACGTTATGTTTCCTGATGAACCTCTGTCGGTGAATATCTCATTAACGGGTGATGATCTCTATATTGATGGTGTTGATCTATTGACGGCGGGTAATGTATTGGACGCTGTTAGCGAATATGAGTGTGAATCGTTAGCGTTCAATGAGACCCGCTGTGATATCAATGTTCAGTTTCTACCTCAGGCCGGTTCTGGCTTGGTGTCATTGGATATTCGAGGGTTGTCGGAATCTATAGACACTTTCTATAGCCTATCGGTTGAGCCCTTAACGCCCATCGAGATCCATCTGCCTGATGAGCCGGAGCTCCAAGAAGCGTTTGATGGTGTCACATTTTATGGGGAAGGTGATGCTGTTTGGTATTACGATGTCAGTATGGGGGCTTTGCGCAGTGGTGATATCAGTCATTATGAACAGTCAACACTGTATGTGCGCAACACAGGGGCTACGCATATTGAGTTTGAGTCTTCAACGGATTCGGAATCTTATTGGGACGACTTGAGCGCCTACACTGGACAGACGTTGCTGTTCACCCAATCGGGGGATTCGAGATTCCGGGATCGTGGTCCATTTCAACTTGAAGAGAATCTCATTCAATTTACCTACAGTAAAGATGGCAGTGTAAACCGAGGGTTGGACGCTGCTTTTATTCGTAGTGTTCGATTTTATCTGGATACAGATAGCGATGGAATTGAAAATCATGAAGACCCTGATGATGATAATGACGGAGTTGATGATGAGTACGATGTCTTTCCAACGGACCCTGAAGAGTCGCTGGATAATGATGCCGATGGTATAGGTAATAACGCTGATCATGATGATGACAATGACGGTGTTGAAGATAAAGAAGATGTTTTTCCTTTTGATGGCACTGAAACTTCAGATCATGACCGTGATGGCATAGGCGATAACGCTGACAGTGATGACGATAATGATGGCGTGAGTGATGAGGTTGATGCGTTTCCATTTGATGAAGAAGAGAGCTTGGATACGGATGGAGACTCTATTGGTAACAATGCGGATACGGATGATGATAACGATCAGTTTGAGGATGTCAACGATGCTTTCCCATTGGATGTCAATGAGTGGATTGATACAGACAGTGATGGGATTGGGAATAATGCGGATGAAGATGATGATGGAGACGGTTATGCAGATGCAAGTGATGCGTTTCCACTGAATGCAAAAGAGTGGTTGGACACCGATAATGATCAGATTGGTAACAATATTGATGCGGATGATGATGGTGATGGTGTGCGTGATGAGCGTGATGCGTTCCCACTTGATGTTAATGAATACCTCGATACGGATGGTGACGGTATCGGAAATAATACTGATTTAGATGACGATGCGGATGGTGTTGCAGATCTGCTTGATGCTTTCCCTTTAGATGCCCATGAGCGTGTTGATACCGATAATGATGGTATTGGCAATAACCGTGATTTGGATGACGACAATGATGGCGCAGTTGATTGGGTTGATGTTTTTCCGTTGAATCCGGACGAATACCTCGATACCGATGGAGATGGTATTGGTAATAATCGAGACGGCGATGATGATGGTGACGGTTTCAGTGATACCAATGATCACTTTCCATTGTTGGATAGCGAGTGGAGAGATTTTGATGGTGATGGCATAGGTAATAACGTCGATATTGATGATGATGGTGATGGTTCGCCTGATACTTTAGATCAATACCCACTTGACCCTACAGAGTATCTTGATAGTGACAATGATGGTGTAGGTGATAATGCGGATGCATTTCCATTTGATTCAAGTGAAAGTGTGGACAGTGATGGTGACGGTGTAGGTGATAATGCTGATCTGTTCCCAGATGATGAAACTGAAACGCAGGATATGGATGGAGACGGTATTGGTGATAATGCGGATGATAAGGATGATAATGCGAGTAATGACGACGGTGTGGATTCATCGGATGCCCGAGTTGGTCAGACAGAAAATAATATCAGCAGCAGTGGTAGTGGCGGTTCTTCATCGGTGTTGATGCTGGTGGGCTTGCTCTTGTTGCTGCGTGTGCGGTTTTCCCGGGGGCAGCCATAAAAAAGCACCTCGACAAAGATCCGTATTTTTTGGGTGTCCCATAGGTCATCCACCTTTATAGGTCAAGGTTAGCCCAGTGACAGGCTCGCTGCTAATAAATAGGCTGATCATCACTCTGCTTCGGAGCGCATGGTTTTAAATGCGGAAGTGAAAATGGGGGCTACCAAGGATGAAGTACCTCGAATGGCGACCGCTGGGGCAATCACTGCTGCTGATATTGCCGCGATTATGGCGTAGGAGGGTATCAAGGTTGCTGTGATGAGCACTATGGACCCGCAAAGGGTTCCTGTATTTTTAGAGGTCTCGGCAACCGTGCGCATATCTTCGAAAAAAACGTCGATGAATCTCCCTGTCGGGATCTGCGTAACTGAATGTAAGAGAGCGAGGGGCGCTCCCAAGGCACAGGCTACTGTACGGGCTGTGATCGCTGTTGCTATGCCTAGAATGCCTCCGCACAATGTGCTCGCTATCATGGTGTAGCCTCCAGGTGGGAGTGCAACCGTTTCGTATAGATTAGATGCCATTTGCCCCGTTCTTTTTAGACCTCTATTAGCGTCTTTAATATAGTGATCTTTGTATAAAGCCAGCTTTTGCATCAAGCGGCTTGTTTGGCTTGTGGGTGGGTTAGATTCCACGTGTATTTGGCTTACGCGAGTGTTGGAGGAGCCCTCTGATGTTGAGCTCTGTTCAGAGTGAGGCTGATGAGAGGTTTGGGTAGATTCTGTGTATGTTGTAGCTGCAGAGACCATATCTTTTCCTTGATCTGGTTAATTGTTTTAGTGCTTTTGCTGTTCATTTTTTCGTTTAAGACAGCAAAAATTGTGATGAATCGTTATTGAGCTGTGATGGACGTGATGAATAGGATGAATAGTGAATAGGACACCAGCTCACGCCCCCATAATGATAATGGCATAATGTTAATGCCCTGGTAAATAGAAATTTAAAAAATTTTGACACCTCCCTCTTTCTGAGGAGGAAGAGCCAAGAGCCAGGGAAGAGCCAGAGAGCCAGAGAGCCAGAGAGCCAGAGAGCCAGGACGAGAGCCAGGACCAAGGACGAGAACCAGGACCGATAACCAGGACAGCCATAAAGAGACTCAGGACAGCCATAAAAAAGCACCGCGATAAATGATCCATATTTTTTGGGTGTCCCATAAACTTGATAAACTCTTCCTTGGGTGTTTGGTTAAAAAATAACCCTTCTTCATCACCGTAATCTTTGCCAGGCTTCGACGTCAAGTGAGTCGATCTTGTCTCATTTTTGATGATTTCCTTGCGCTTCTCAGCCATAAAAAATACCATTAAGCCCGCTAAAGTAGAGGCTTATACGTGATGGTCAATTGGTTATATATTGATCGGCTAACGTTGCAGCTGAGCGCCTAGGTGTGAGCCATTAGGGGTTTTTAGAAACTCAGACTAAAGTGCATAGTTAGAAATCAACCAGATTAGGATAGGAGCTTATCGGCATGCCCACTCAGAAAGATTATGCTAACGCAATACGAGCACTCAGTATGGACGCTGTGCAAAAAGCGAACTCTGGCCACCCCGGTGCTCCGTTGGGGATGGCTGATATTGCCGAAGTGCTTTGGAGAGATTACCTCTCCCACAACCCAAGCAACCCAAACTGGATCAATAGAGACCGTTTTGTCCTATCCAATGGTCATGGCTCTATGTTGCTCTACGCACTTTTTCACCTTTCTGGGTATGATCTTTCGATCGACGATATCAAGCAGTTTAGGCAGCTGCACTCCAAAACACCCGGGCATCCTGAGTATGGCTATACACCAGGGGTTGAGACAACAACTGGGCCTTTAGGTCAGGGCCTCTGTAATGCAGTCGGTATGGCCATTGCCGAAAAAACCTTGGCTGCACAGTTCAACCGTTCTCAGTTTGATATCATTAATCACTTTACCTACCTGTTTCTGGGCGATGGCTGCTTAATGGAGGGCATTTCCCATGAAGCCTGTTCGTTAGCGGGTACGTTGGGTTTGGGCAAGTTGATTGCGTTTTATGATGATAATGGCATCTCCATCGATGGAGAGGTGGAAGGGTGGTTCACCGATGATACGCCGAAGCGATTTGAGGCGTACGGTTGGCAGGTGATCCCGAATGTGGATGGCCATAACCCCGAAGAGATTAAAGCCGCCATTGAGATGGCGCGACTGAACGATACGCACCCTACGTTGATCTGCTGTAAAACCATTATTGGGTATGGCGCGCCTAATCAGCAGGGTACTCATGATGTGCATGGAAAGCCGTTGGGTGATGATGAGATCACTGCGGCACGCAGCTTCTTAGATTGGCCGCACGGGGCTTTTGAGGTGCCGGAGGAGATCTACGCCGGTTGGTCTGCAAAGGCATCGGGTGCCGCAGCTGAAGAGAAGTGGCAAGATCAGTTTGAGCGCTATCGACAAAACCATGCAGAGGAGGCGGCAGTCCTGCTGCGTCGAATCGAGGGTGCTTTGCCGGATGCGCTGGCACCGGCTCTACAAAGCTTTATTAAAGAGTGTCAAGCAACACCCGCTAAGGTGGCGACGCGTAAAGCGTCTGAACAGGTGCTGAATGTCGTTGGGCCGCTCACGCCGGAGCTTTTAGGGGGGTCTGCTGATTTGGCAGGTTCCAATAATACATTATGGAAAGGTTGCCAGGGGTTGCATGAGAAGAGTGATGGTAACTACCTCTATTATGGTGTGCGTGAGTTTGGTATGACCGCCATGATGAACGGTATGGCGCTGTACGGTGGTTTTATACCCTATGGCGGCACTTTCCTGGTCTTTATGGACTATGCGCGCAATGCGGTTCGTATGGCGGCGTTGATGAAGCAGCGTGTGATTTTGGTCTATACCCATGATTCGATTGGGCTGGGTGAAGATGGCCCTACTCACCAACCGGTTGAGCACCTTTCATCGTTGAGAACGATGCCCAATATGTCGGTTTGGCGCCCTTGTGACCAAGTCGAGACGGCTGTAGCGTGGCAGCAGGCGTTGGAGCGTGCTGACGGTCCTACCTCATTGATTCTTACTCGCCAAGGTTTGCAGCCTGTTGAACGCAACGATCAGCAGCTGGCCGATGTCAGTAAAGGTGGGTATATTGCGTTTGAGCCAGAGTCGTCGGTTCAGGCTGTGATTTTAGCAACGGGCTCAGAGGTCTCGTTGGCGTTGACGGCCGCCGCTCAGCTTGCTGAGAAAGGTGTTGCGGCACGAGTGGTCTCACTGCCTTCGGTGGATACGTTCTTGTCTCAATCGAAAGATTACCAAGAGTCTGTGTTACCCTCTACGTTGCGTGTGCGTGTTGCGGTTGAGGCGAGCAGTGCAGACTATTGGCGACAGTTTGTCGGGTTGGACGGCGCTGTTGTGGGTATGCACTCATTCGGTGAGTCGGCGCCAGCAGGGGATCTGTTTAAGCACTTTGATATAACGGCCGAAGCGGTCGAGCGCTCTGTTGTCGAGTTGATTGAAGGCTTGAAGGCTTAGGGCTTGAGTGTTTAAGTGAATAGAGAAAGAGATGGGGGTTCAGTGAGCCTCCAGAGCGCCCTTTTAGAGACGATGTAAGGGCCGTATTGAGCTGTTGTAAGGTTGAGTTTAAGCGTTAATGAGTGCAAAGAAACAGGTAGCAATTAATGGGTTTGGTCGCATTGGTCGTGCTTTTTTTAGGCACTATTGTGAGCTGCTCTATCAAGGCTATGAACTGCCTTTTGAGGTCGTTGCGATCAATGACTGTGGTGACCCGGCCGTATTAACGCACTTACTGGAATATGATACGCACCACGGTCGAGCAGGAACGCATGTCATGGAGCTGCTGAGTGCGGTGAGCATGAGCGGCCACAGTGACGTGATCGATAATCATTGGCGTGATTTGGGTGTCGATATATTGCTGGAGTGTTCGGGCCAATACCGCAATAGAGCTGCCTTATCGCGCCAAATCGATTTAGGCGGTGTTGAGCGTGTGATGCTTGCGGCACCCGCCTATGATGCGTTGGATCACATGGTCGTCTATGGCGTTAATCATGATCAGCTGTTGCCTGCTCATCGTATGATCTCTAACGCCTCCTGCACAACCAATGCCTTGGCCGTAGTTTTGACACCGCTGTTAAAACAGTGTCAAATCGAACAGCTCTGGGTGACGGAGGTGCATGGCTACACCCGTGATCAAACTCTTCTGGATCACGCCCATCGCGATCCTCGAAGAGCGCGCTCGGCGGCGCACAATATGATTCCAACTCAGACAAAGGGGTTGAATATTATTGGAGATATTTTGCCGGAGTTACAGGGGCGTGTGCAGGGCTATTCGATGCGTGTACCGCTCCCTGTCGGTGCCTGTTTGGATATAACGATCACTCTGAAGAAGTGTGCATATGCGAAGGCGCCTACCATCGAGGAGGTGAATACGCTGTTTGCCGATCACCAGAGTGATCTTTTAGGTTATAACGATCAACCGTTGGTTTCGAGTGATTTTATAGGTCGTACAGAGTCGGTTATTTTTGATGCGACACAGACGCGATTGATGGGCGATCAGCTAAAGATATTGGCCTGGTTTGATAATGAGTGGGGCTACAGCCGAAGGCTGTTGGATTTACTGTTGTTTGTTTTTTCTACGGCTTCTAAGTAAGGTGCATGAAGCAGGTTGTGCAAAGTGCAGTGAAAGAAGTGTGCTGGAATGTTAAATTGAGTATTGAGTAAGTAGTAGCTAAGAGGGTTAGAAAGCAATGGATGTAACAAAATTGTCGGACCTTGATGTTTCTGGCAAGCGGGTGTTAATGCGCGTTGATTTTAATGTGCCGATCAAAGAGGGTAAGGTCGCCAGCGATAAGCGTATTCAAGCGGCGTTGCCAGGTATAAAAGAGATTATAAGCAAAGGAGCGCATCTTGCTCTGATTAGCCACCTGGGTCGTCCTAAAGAGGGCGAATACAACCGCGAATATTCACTGCAGCCTGTGGCGGATCACTTGAGTGAACTTCTGGGTCAGTCGGTACCCTTGATCACGGATTGGGTTGATGGTTTCGACCTTACTCAGCACGCGGTTGTGATGTGTGAAAATGTTCGCTTTAATGTGGGCGAAAAAGCAAACGATGAGGCGTTGGCTAAAAAGATGGCTGATCAGTGTGATCTGTTTGTTATGGATGCGTTTGGTACCGCGCACCGTGCGCAAGCATCGACCCATGGTGTTGCTCAGCAGGCTGGTGTTGCAGCGGCAGGGCCTCTGTTGATTGCAGAGCTGGATGCGTTGGCTCAAGCTCTGAAGGCACCAAAACCCCCGATGGTTGCGATTGTCGGTGGGGCCAAAGTGTCGACCAAGTTGACGGTGTTGAGGAATTTGTTGGACAAAGTGGGTCAGCTTATTGTCGGTGGGGGTATTGCAAATACGTTCTTGGCGGCGGCAGGTCACGCTGTTGGTAAATCACTCTATGAGCCTGATCTGGTCTCTGAAGCAAAAGCGTTGTTGGACAGTGGTAAAGTGCCTCTGCCTGTCGATGTGGTTGTTGCGACTGAGTTCAGTGCGGATCAGCCGGGTGTTGTAAAGCGTGTTGATGATGTGGCGGCCGATGAGATGATTCTTGATGTGGGCCCTAGAACCGTTGACATGTTCGCGGCCATGCTCAGCGATGCGGGTACCATTGTTTGGAATGGGCCTGTTGGTGTGTTTGAGATGGCGCCGTTTGCGAATGGGACCAAAGGTGTTTCAGAAGCCGTGGCCAGCAGTGATGCCTTTTCGATTGCCGGTGGTGGTGACACCTTGGCTGCGATTGATCAGTTTGGGATAGCCGATGATGTCAGTTATATCTCTACTGGTGGAGGGGCGTTTCTAGAGTTTTTAGAAGGGAAGGTGCTGCCAGCTGTTGAGGTGTTAGAGAAGAGCGCTCAACCCGCTGAGTGAAGGTTGAAAACTGAAGATTGAAAACGCAAGGAGTAAGAAGAGGTAAGTATGAACGCTGCCTATAGGGGAGTCGACATGCGAATCAATAGAACGGATAGAGAGTATAGATAATTGAGGATGAGGTTTAGTTATGGCGTTAATTAGTTTAAGACAGTTATTGGACCATGCTGCTGAGCACGGTTACGGTGTGCCTGCGTTTAATGTGAATAACCTAGAGCAGATGCGCGCGATTATGCAGGCGGCCGATAAGACAGACAGCCCTGTTATTGTTCAAGCGTCGGCCGGTGCACGAAAATATGCCGGTGCCAGTTTTCTACGCCACCTTATTCAGTCTGCCATTGAGGAGTGGCCACACATTCCTGTCTGTATGCACCAGGATCACGGTGTGTCGGCTGCGGTATGCCAGCGCTCCATTCAATTGGGTTTCAGCTCGGTTATGATGGACGGTTCATTAGGTGAAGATGGGAAAACACCCACGTCGTATGAGTATAACGTGGATGTGACCAAACGAACCGTTGAGATGGCGCATGCGTGCGGCGTCTCCGTTGAGGGTGAGCTGGGCTGCTTAGGCTCTTTGGAGACGGGTACGGCCGGTGAAGAGGATGGTATTGGTGCAGAAGGTATTCTGAGTCATGATCAGATGCTGACGGATCCTGAAGAGGCTGCCGATTTTGTTAAAGAGACGAAAGTGGATGCCCTTGCGATCGCCATTGGAACCAGTCATGGTGCTTATAAGTTCAGCCGTCCACCCACAGGTGATATTTTAGCGATTGATCGCATTAAAGCGATCCATGAGCGCATCCCTGATACTCACTTGGTCATGCATGGATCTTCTTCTGTGCCTCAAGAGTGGTTGGCGATTATTAATGAGTTTGGTGGTGAGATTCCTGAAACCTATGGTGTGCCTGTTGAAGAGATTCAGGAAGGTATTAAGTACGGTGTGCGTAAGGTCAATATTGATACGGATCTGCGTTTGGCGTCCACCGGTGCGGTTCGCCGTTTTATGGCGCAGAATCCAGCCGAATTTGATCCGAGAAAATACCTCAAAGAGACCGTAAAGGCGATGCAGGCGATCTGTGAAGCCCGTTATGAGTCGTTCGGTACGGCGGGGAATGCTTCAAAGATAAATGTAACGTCATTGGAGGCGATGTTTGAGCAGTATGCGTCAGGTGAGTTGGACCCTAGGGTTCGATAGTTGAGCGGCGTGATCGCGAATTCGTGTTGTTTAGTGCTTATTTTTGAGTGCTGTTTTTAGGGTCGAGGGTATAACGGCTTGTTAAGCTGTTATACCCGTTTCTCTCTTTCTCTCTTTCTCTCTTTCTTTAACGCTTTAATCTGTTCTTTTTTTATCTATCATTTTGTACATAAAAACTAGTGCTCTGGCTGGCTTAAAATCGCTCACCCTAAATTTTAAGCCAGCCAGAGCACTAGACCACCTCAGTACGGAAAAATAGCGCTCTCTTTTGGGAGGAGGTTGTTTAGCATGGGGTCGTCTGTGAGGGTGAGGCAGCGTTCAATCTCCTCATCGCTTTTCTTTAACAGCATTAAGCCTATATGTCTGGAGGAACGGATCAGTGTTGTGACAATCTTTTGGACCTCTTGAACAGAGGCGATATCTTCTTCGCCTCCTGTAAGGGCGCTGCCTCGCTTTTCTATAACCTTAATCATGTTCTGTAGATCATGGGTGCTCTTTTCGAGTGTGGCAATATGGTTTTCTATCTTTTTTGTCAGCGTGTCTGCATGTGTGTTCGTACTCGTTTGTTGAGGGTTTTGTTGTAAAAGGTGTTGTTGTAGTGCATGTCGTGCCACTTTTATGAAAGCGGATGACACTTTTTTCAGTGCTTGTTCTGCTTCTTTAAGGCTGCTGGCCGATGTAGGGACATCGAATAGAGTTTGGAGCTTATTGGCACTGTTATTGTCATCGAGTTGGGACTGTATAAATGATAGGTGGGCTGTATGCATGTAGCACTGGAGTTCATGGGTTAATTGGTTTATTGCGCTGCAATAGATACCATGGCTTTGATCAATGATCTCGGGTAGCCTTGATGTGAGGTGTTGGTCGAATAACGTTGAAGCGAGTGATGAAATGATGTTTGTTAATGCTTGATTGCTCAGCTCTTCGTATATTGCTTGAAGTGGTGCGTTTGTAATCCATGCTTTGATGGATGCGCCTGCTGTTTGTGTATTGTTTGTATTGTTTGTGGGGGGAGGGCACGCAAATAGGTCAGGGTGAGAGTGGATCAGTGTTGTCAGTGACTCGAGGTATGTGTAGGTTTGAAAGAGAGAGGGGTGTTGCGGAATTGCCTGGGTAATTTCTGTAACAGGCGCCGTAGTACCATAGATCAGCTTTGATGCGGTTTCAAAGAGATTTATTAAGGTATTGGCATCGAGCTCTGCGGGTGTTAGGCCTGGCGTGTAGATCAGTCTATCTTGAAGTGTGTTGGCCTCCCCTGTAATTTCAAAGGAGGATGCAGGGAAGGTGTGAAAGGCTTCATTAAAAATGAGGCTGTTTTGATAAGCCCATAGCGATGTGTAAGCGTGAGCAGCGGTTGATTGTGCGGGCAACGTGAGAAAAAAATCGTTGAGCAGTTTTGGTAGGGTATCGCGAAGGCCTCGTGATGCCGTATTTATCTGATCTTGAAGCTCCCGATCCTCCAAGGGGCTTTGATTGGATGATGCGCGCAGCAGTGTGCGTATAGTACTTAAGACTTCTCTAAATATGGGGGCTATGTTATCAAGATGCTTCTGGAGTGCATGAGCTATAGATGAAGAGAGGCCTTCTGTCAGTAACCGTTGGTTTGGGTTGCATGCTTGCATGGGGGTAAAGAGGTGGAGGGAGGAGGCTGCACTAGGTGAGGTGGGTTGTAGGTGGCTGTTTATGTTTATTGATTGGTAATTAAGGGGGGGGGTTTGGGGC
>JAYPBG010000052.1:7839-14753 GCA_038124075.1 Gammaproteobacteria bacterium | reverse complement strand
TACTGATATTAAATCAACAATAAAACAAATTCATTCTCTAGAAGAAGCAGGAGCGGATATTCAAACCGGTGAGGATTGGATCAGTTTGGATATGCATGGCCGTAAACCCAAAGCGGTATCGATTCGAACGGCCCCTTATCCTGCATTTCCAACCGATATGCAAGCGCAGTTTATGGCCATGAATACCGTTGCTATGGGCACCAGTACCGTCGTTGAGAACATTTTTGAAAACCGTTTTATTCATGTTAAAGAGCTATGCCGTATGGGTGCAGTCATTCGCGTGGAAGGCAATACGGCCATATGCGAAGGGACGGAACCGCTTATGGGGGCGCCCATCATGGCAACCGACCTTAGGGCATCGGCCAGCTTGGTGATCGCAGGGTTGGTGGCAAAAGGGGAGACGGTGATTGATCGCATATATCATATTGACCGTGGCTATGAGTGTATTGAGGAGAAGCTGCGCACGTTAGGTGCCGAAATTCGCCGCAAGGTATAACGGTCTATGGTTGATAAGGTATCAATAAGGTTTAAACGCTCAAAAGAGCCGAATAAGATGTATGAGATGTGGAGGATGCAGTGAGTACAATAACATTGGCCTTATCTAAAGGTCGGATTCTTGAGGAGACGCTGCCGTTATTGGCCAAAGCCGGTATTGAATTATTGGAAGATCCGAAAAAAAGCCGAAAACTGATTTTTGAGACCTCTCACCCTTATTTAAATATTGTGATCATTCGTGCTACGGATGTGCCGACGTTTGTTGAGCATGGTGCTGCGGATCTCGGTGTTGCCGGAAAAGATGTATTGATGGAACACGGTGCGCAATCGATGTATGAGCCCCTGGATCTAAAAATTGCACAGTGTAAGCTGATGGTTGCCAGACCTGTAGAAAATGACTTAAAGCAGGGGCAGCGGCCAAATGGGCGGCTGAAAGTGGCAACGAAGTTTGTCAATATTGCTAAACGCTATTTTGCTGAGCAAGGAAAGCAAGTGGATGTGATCAAACTGTATGGTTCTATGGAGTTAGCACCCTTGGTGGCCCTATCGGACTGCATTGTCGATGTGGTTGATACGGGGAAAACGTTACGAGCGAATAAGCTGGAGCCCACTGAGCTGATTATGCAGGTCAGTTCACGTTTGGTTGTGAACAGGGCCTCTATGGCGCAAAAACATGACCTTATTAATGATATTGTTGAGAAGTTGACAGCGGCGGTAGCAGCCGGTGGTCAATAGCATGCTGATTTAAAGAGGAGGCATGAGCGTAGTGGAGACAAAAAGTACAGAGAGCGGGTGTGCTGGCATTGAGACGGTTACAACCGCAGCGGCCGAACTGCGTGTCAAGACGCTGAGTTTTGGACAAAGTGATTTTGAAGCCGTACTGGAGGAGCGCCTCGCGTATGGTGAAGAGAGTGATGAGCAGGTCAATGAGCGTGTTGCAGCCATAATCGAAGCGGTTAAGCGCCGTGGTGATGATGCTGTTCTTGAGTATACGGAGCGATTTGATCGCTTTAAAGTGGGCAGCGTCAGCGAGCTGGAGGTGACCAAGGTTCAGATGCAGCGTGCGCTCAATGGGCTCGATGATGAGGTGCGTACGGCATTGGAGGCTGCTGCAGAGCGCATCGAGCAGTATCACAAAAAACAGACGCAAGCATCTTGGCAGTACAGTGATGAGATGGGTAATCGGTTAGGGCAGCAGGTTCGTGCGCTGGACCGTGTGGGTATCTATGTACCGGGTGGAAAAGCCTCCTACCCCTCTTCTGTATTGATGAACGCCATTCCCGCAAAAGTAGCCGGTGTCGAGGAGATAATCATGGTCGCACCGGCTCCCGATGGCGACCTAAATCCAATGGTATTGGCGGCAGCGTCGATTGCAGGTGTCGATCGTATTTTTAAATTGGGCGGGGCTCAAGCGGTTGCCGCTCTAGCGTATGGAACCGAGACCCTACCTGCAGTGGATAAAATTGTTGGTCCTGGCAATATCTATGTGGCTACAGCGAAACGGATGGTGTTTGGAAAGGTTGGCATTGATATGATTGCAGGCCCATCTGAGATATTGGTCGTCTGCGATGGCCAAACCCCCGTTGATTGGATTGTCAAAGATCTGTTTTCACAAGCTGAGCATGATGAGGATGCCCAGTCGATTTTGATCTCTACGGATAACGTTTTTTTAGAGGCCGTTCAGACGGAAATCGCGAAGCTGCTCGAGGAGCAGCCTAGAAAAGAGATCATTAAGGCGTCGCTGGAGCGCAGGGGGTTGATGATTCATGTGGACACCTTGGATCAAGCGGTGATGTTGATTAACGCCATTGCACCTGAACATTTAGAGCTGTCGGTTGAAGAGCCTGAGGTCCTATTGCCTAAAATACGTCATGCAGGGGCGATTTTTATGGGACGATATACTGCGGAAGCACTGGGGGATTACTGCGCAGGACCGAATCATGTATTGCCGACATCTGGCACTGCTCGATTTGCCTCCCCTCTAGGGGTTTATGACTTTCAGAAGCGCTCTTCGATTATCCACTGCAGTCCACAGGGCGCTCAGACGTTAGGGCGCACCGCATCGGTTCTGGCTAAGGGGGAGTCACTGTATGCTCATGCACAATCGGCTGAGGCTCGATTGGAAGGTGGTGCGAGGGATAACAGGTAGGTGCATGCAGCAACGGGCATTTAAAGTACGCTATTTGTATGAATAGGCTTATTCCTGCGATGTGCTCATGGTTGATCTAAATCGTTAAAAATCATATTGATATTGGTGGCCTCGTTGCTGTCGGTTGCCTGATAATAGAGTTGCACGGAGAAGGTGCCCGTTAATACATGTCCAAATACCTTATTTTGGAAGTCAGTGCAGATGCGCTTCAGTGTTATGAGTATATCGTGTTCATTCGAGTTGAGTAAGATTAGAGCGAAGGTATTCTCTGCGTAGGGTATGACAAAGTCATGATTTCGTAAACTGTGGCATAAGTGCTGATAGAGGGAAGTGAGCACTGTTTCCGCTACGCCAAGGCCTTGTTTCAGAACCAGCTGGTTAAAGTGCTCGACACCGATTATAGCAAAGGATGTAGTGTTGTTATTGCGTTGTGCATAGGCAAGCAGTTTCTCTGAGACGCTGTGCGCAGAAAGTGATTGTGCTTCAAGGTGTACTGAGTGAGGCAAAGAGGGAGAGGGCAGTGGGGCTTCACGCAGCAGCTGGGCTACGACGGTTGAGACAAAGCGTGAGACAGGCTCCGTTTTAAAAATTCGGTCGCAGCAAGTTGAAGAGAGAAAGTTTAAAGCAGGCGGCTCCTTTTCGGAGGATTCGAGCAGAAGAGTGGGGATGTGTGCCAAGGTCGCATGCTGTTGTATCACTTTCATCAGCTCATTGCCGCTGCAGGCGCTTATCTCATTGCTGAGCAAAATGAGTGCGGGTTGATACTCAATGATGGTCGAAATGGTCTCTCTATAATCTTTTACCTGGACCACTTCGACGTCATACTCAAGGAAAGAGGGGATGGCTTTTTGAATATAGTCGCTGTCATCCACGACGATAATGCGTGTGGTTTGGTCTACTTCATGTGAGACGCTTTTGAATAGGCGAACAATGTCATCAGGTGAGAAGGGCTTGACGAAGTAGTTCAAGGCACCCAGGCGAACCGATTTCAGTCGTGCTTCAAAGCTGTCTCGACCTGATATGACGACAAAGGGAGGGATCTGTTCATTGTTTTTTTTCAGTTCATCAATCAGTTCAAATCCAAAGTTTGGGTTTTTTTTATTGATGATGTCTAAAATGAGCCCGTCGGGTTTAATTTTTTTGTAGAGCGATAAAAACTCATCTCTTTCTGACGCTGTTGCTATTTTGCAGTCTCTCAGCTTCAGTTCGTACTCAAGATAATCGGCAAAGACTTGATCGTCATCAAAAATTAACAGCGTCTGCTTATGTGCTGTATTATGTTGTTCGGGTGGTGCGTGGGAATTCAGCTTATTGTAGCTCTCATGCAGCTTAGTGAGGCCAGCTTTAAGTTCTGTGAGCTGTAACGGGTCTATGGTTTCAGTCCGTTTTTTAAGTGTATTGAGTAAGGTGGCGGCTTGATGTTCGAGCTGTTTAGCGTGTTGACCAATTTGACAATAGCCCAGTACGCCTGCCATACCGACAATTTTGTGCATCATGGCTACAAAGGCTTCGAAATTGTCATGATTTTCCTGAGCGGCTTCTTTTTTTGACTGAGTCTGTGTAAAGCTATGAAAAAGAACGCTTGCGGTATCGATTCTTTCATTCAGCTCGCGTCGATAACGCATGGCGAGCACAAGCCGCAATCTGTACTGTTGGCTTCTGCGGTCCAGTTTGAGCTGATGGGGTTTTAAGTGCTGTACCGTTGTCATATGTGCATGCCTTTGTAGATGCTTTTGTGTATGCCGTGCTCTGCCAGAGTGTGCATGAAACTGCCCAGTTCTTCGAGCGGCAGTGCTTCACTCACAAGCCACCCTTGCATATAGGTGCACTGCTGCTGGTGCAATATATCCGCTTCGGCGAGTGTTTCCACGCCCTCTGCAATAACGGTTATCTCTAGGGCTTGCGTTAATCTTATGATGGCTTCAACGATGGCTCTATTTTTATGATCAGAGTCGATGTCTGCGATCAGTGAGCGGTCTATTTTTAATAGGTCAATGGGCAGGTCTTTGAGGCAGGCAAAAGAGCTGTACCCTGTGCCAAAATCATCTAACGCCAGCTGAATACCAAGCTTTTTTAAGGCGTGGAGCTGGGTGAAGCATTGAGGGTTGAGAAGGCACTCTTCGGTGATCTCTATGACCAATTGAGGGCAAATATTAGGGTAGTTGCTCAGTATGGCAATAAGTCGGTTAATGATAGGGCTGTTGATGATTGAACTGGAGAGGTTGATGGAGATGTGTTTTGCTTGAGAGAACGAGGCGGGGTTGTGGGTAAGGTCTTGGCATACTTGCTCAAATACCCACTCGTGGATGCTGCCCAGTAAATTATGCTTTTCCGCCGTAGGGAAGATCTCCATAGGTGATATTAAACCATTGCTTTCTGAAGCCCAGCGTAATAGCGCTTCAAAACCATACAGCTGGCCAGAGTCCAGTGCTGTTTGTGGCTGGTAGTGCAGTGTCAGCTCGTTGGCTTTGATGCCACGTTGTAAGCGGCTGGCCCAGAATTGACGCTCATTGAGTTGATTCTGTAGGTCGCTGTCGAACAGTCGGTAGCGACCTTTGCCTTCTCGTTTGCTTTCATAGAGTGCAAGATCAGCGTGTTCAAAGAGCAGCTTTTGGCTGTCTTTGCAGTGCGAGTGGTAAGCCCCTCCTACGCTGAGGCTGATATCCAATATATGATCGGTAATTTTTATGGGTTGGTCGAAAGCGTGGATAATGGCTTGGGCAACTTCATGGCACCGTTGTGTGCTTGGGTTGTGATTGATGATAATGGCGAACTCGTCTCCACCGATGCGTGCGACTAAGTCTGTTTCTCGTACGGTGCGATGCAGCCGTAAGGCAACGATCTTTAAGATTTGGTCGCCAATATAGTGGCCATTGAGGTCGTTCAGTGATTTAAAATTATCAATGTCGATCAGCAGTAATGCTAGAGGTTCACCGGCCTGCCGTAATTCGAACTCTTCTAGTCGGCTTTGGAATAGGGTGCGGTTAGCAACACCGGTTAAACTATCCTTGGTTGACATCTCAAGCAGAGCAGTATTTCGCTGTTCGCGTTCTGTTGGCATCATGCGCTCTTCTGCCATGGGTGTTAAATGTAACAGCAGCAGAGGGTGAGAAGAGGCTGTTATGTATTGAGCAAGAGTACGAGCAGAGACCGGTCTGTTGTTGGTAAAAAAGGTCACTTTTAATATATCTGGCTTTTTTGATGTTTTTGGTAGAGCGCTGCTTGTTAGAGAGGTCGTATGCGCAGAGGTGCGTGTATATTTTTGTAGGCAGTTGAGGAGGATATGTTTGCTGTTCTGATGGGTGATCTCTAATATATGTTTATCAATGACCTGATCCTGGTTGGCTTTGAGCATGTTGAGTGCGCAATGGTTGGTGTAAATAATTTTACGGTTATCCAAGGCAATGATTAATACTGCGGTTGGCAGTGCATCAAGAATACTGCTTCCCTGTTCAATTTGAAAAGGTTGGAGGTTGCTCAAGCACATGCGGGGTTGCCTCTCATTAAGCGCTCACTACACTGTTACGGTACAGGATACGGTACATAATACGGTGCACTTACGGTATTTTCGCAAAAGAGCGGGGGTTGCCATTATACATGGAGGCTGCACGCCTTGGCTATAGCCGTTTGATGAAACCACTGTCGTTGTCGTTCTATTGATCACTTGTTTCGGACGGGGCGGGCGTCAGCTGTTGCAAAATGAAGTCTACAGTAAGGGTCGTGGGTGCCGAGTGTATCAGTTGAGATTTGGCATCCGTGTTGCCGTGCCATTGGTAAGGGGTCATAGAAATTAAATCCTCTATAATAGCCGGTGTCTCCAAAGCAATAGGGGTGCATATGCGTTGATCTGCGCCGATGGCGGTAAAAAAGTCAGCATCGATGGTTTTTTTACTATGTTGTCGCCCTTCTTTGTAAATAGCGTTTCGCAGTTCTTGAAGGTGGTTGGGGCCGGGTGTTACTTTAATTAGGGTCCCTTTCGGTTTTAATACTCTCGTGATCTCTTTATTGTCTGCAGGTGCAAGCACTTGTATGACAAGGTCGAACTGCTTGGCTAAGAGCGGAAGTTTGAAGTTGCTGGCCACGGCAAAATGAATGTTAGGGTGGTATTGACGTGCCGCAAGCTTTATGCCCTCTTTAGAAATATCTACGCCATAGCCATGGATATTTTGGTGGTGATGATTTTGGTGATGATTATGGTGATGATTATGGTGCTGCTGTTGGAGTGCATTTTGAGTGGTTAGAGCGTGTAACATGTTTGCGCAAAAGTAGC
>JAYPBG010000052.1:0-7829 GCA_038124075.1 Gammaproteobacteria bacterium | reverse complement strand
ACGCCTCGCTGTGTCTGTTGTTTTTACTGTGTACGGCCGCCATGTGATTGGAGCGTGATAAGGATAGGCGCTGGATGGCAGTTTGGTTTATCGCCTCTGATAGGGCAGCATACGCACCGCTGTTGAGAAAGCGGTGCCGGCTGCTGATCATCGCCTTTGAGTCACCGGGGGACTTTGACCGTTTGTGTTGCGGGGGTAATAGATGAATATAACCCTGCTTTGCCCGATCAAAGTGATGGTGATTGCTGCAGTGTACACCGGTAGCGTGCGGTACTGTGTTATCACTGAGCAGCGGTGAGGCGCAGATCGGGCACTGCCATAGCATATTGATTTAACGCCCGATGCCGTAGTAGGTAAAACCTAACTCCCTGAGCTTAAGCGGATCATATTGGTTTCGGCCATCAATGATGACAGGGTTTTTGAGTTCATGCTTTAGGAACTCAAAGTCAGGTTGGCGGAAATATTTCCATTCGGTAACCAGTACCAGTGCATCGGCTTCTGGAACCGCAGCATACTGGTTGCTGACAATGTCGATTTGGCCGCTATCAAGCCACTCTTGAGGCAGTGCCGCTTTTGCTGTTTCGGAGGCAACGGGGTCGTAAGCGCGAACGTTTGCGCCCGCGTTGATCAAGGCGTTGATCAAGACCAGTGAAGCCGCTTCGCGCATGTCATCCGTTCCAGGTTTAAAGGCGAGCCCCCAAAGTGCAATGGTGCGGCCCTCTAAGTCACCTTTGAACTCCGTATTGAGTTTTTCAAATAGGCGAGTTTTCTGTGCCTCATTTCGTGACTCAACCGCTTCTAAAAGCCAGGGTTCGTAGGCTTCTTGATGCGCCATTTGCACCAGTGCTTTAACATCTTTCGGAAAGCAAGAGCCGCCATAACCGCAGCCAGGGTAGATAAAGCTATAACCGATGCGCTGATCAGAGCCGATGCCGCGACGCACATTTTCGACATCGACGCCCATGCGCTCGCAGAGGTTGGCTATTTCATTCATAAATGAGATTTTAGTCGCCAGCATGGCGTTGGCGGCGTATTTGGTCATCTCTGCATCTCGTATGCCCATAAATTGGACTTTTTCGCGTGTACGGCCAAATGGGGCGTAGAGGTCTTCCAGGAGTGCGCGCGCTCGATCGCTGTCGGTGCCGACAACGATGCGGTCGGGGCGCATAAAGTCAGCGACCGCGGCGCCCTCTTTAAGAAATTCTGGGTTGCTGACCACGTCAAATTCAATATCGGCATTGCGCGCTTTTAAGCCCTCAGTGATGACGGCACGCACCTTTTCAGCGGTACCGACCGGCACGGTGCTTTTGGTAATAATGACAGTATACTCTTTGAGCTCTTGACTGATGGATTCGGCTGCGCTCAGAACATGGCGTAAGTCGGCCGAACCATCTTCACCTGGGGGGGTACCTACGGCAATGAAGAGCAGTTGTGTATTGTTCATGGCTTCAGCAAGGCTGGTGGTAAAGGTGAGCAGCTTATCTTCGCTGCAAGAGTGTACTATGGCGTCAAGGCCGGGCTCGTAAATTGGGATCTCACCTTGGCGTAATCTCTCGATCTTATTCTGGTCTATATCAACGCAGGTGACGTGATTGCCCATCTCTGCAAAACAGGCGCCTGTAACAAGTCCAACGTAACCAGTGCCAATCACTGTAATTTGCACGAAACTTACCCCTTGATCAAAATTTAAACTGTTGGGTTGGGTCTAGCCTTAAGCATTGATGCGCAGGGCCGCCATTTAGGGCTGTTATTATAGTCGAGTGAGTTATTGGGAAGAAGCCTTTTTTTAACAGAAACGGGCTTGAGTAGGCAGCAGTCTTGATTTTCTTGGCGGTTTTCAGTGCTCTCCTGGAAGGCGAGTGCGTCGAATGTCTTCGATTCGAACTGGAAAGCGCGCTGTTTTCTGATCAGAGAAGTAGAGCTCCAATGAGCGCTTTATGGTTGGAAAGGCCAGATGCTCCCAGGGGATCTGCTCTTCAGTAAATAGGGCGACCTCTAAGCTTTCGCTGCCTGCACCATAGGCGCCGTCGACCAGCGCGCCTCGGTAAAAAAAGTAGACTTGACTGATGTGGGGTAGGTTGTAAATGACATAGAGGTCAGGCGATGCAATCTGAGCTTGGGCTTCTTCTAACGTCTCCCTCTGGGCCGCCTCTTCGGTGGTTTCGCCGTTTTCCATAAACCCAGCCGGCAGCGTCCAATAGCCATATCTTGGCTCAATCGCGCGTCTGCACAACAGTATTTTGCCGTTATATATAGGCAGTGTACCGCAGATGATTTTGGGGTTTTGATAATAGATATTGCCGCAATCATCACAGTGGTGACGATGGCGGTTGTCGCCGGGCGGAATGGTGTGTTGGATCTTGCTGCTGCCACAATGACTGCAAAATTTCATAGGATTAAAGACCGATGGCTGTCGTGAGTGAGATGTCATGAGTTAAATAAAGGGCTGTGTGCAGCCAAGCTGTTCGTTCACCATATTAAAAAGTCATCACGTTTGCAAACCTTCTTGCAAGATTTTTCAATTGATCGCACCAAAAGCGGTGCGCAATTTTGTATGATAACTATACTGATTTATAGAAAAAGAGCGAAAAAAAGAGCGAAAAAACAGTAAAAAAGAGTTAAAAAGAGAAAAAAAAGAGTGAGAAAAGAGAATACCGTGCACACCCCTTTTGTACTGCCCCGACACCTTATAGTGCTGTTCTCGGTTGCGGTGATGTCGCTGTTGGTGGCGTGCGGGGGCAGCAGTGAGCTCGATGAGCATGAGTCCTCTGAAACCAGTGCCAGTGGCATTACATTAACACTCTCCGCCGTACGCAGCAGTGATGGTGTTGGAACCCGTCAGATCACATCGGATGAGCCCATTATGTTGCAGATGGCGCTGCTGGATGCGGGTGAGGACCCCCTGCCTGGCGAACTGATCACGCTGACATCGTCACTGGTCACCTTCACTCCGGCATCGGGCACCGTGCTGACCGGAAGTAATGGGCGCGCAAGCGTGACCCTGCTTGCAGGTGACGTGTTGGGCGCGGGGGTTGTGACGGCTCAGGTGCGGGTTAATGGAGAGACGATTACGGTTGATTTAAATCTTGAAGTCATCTCCTCAATCAACGAGGGCCAGGAGAGCTCAACCTTACAGGTTTCGATGGCGCTGACGAGCGCTGCCGGTGACGACATGATTAGAGCCGATGCACAAGGGCTTTTAACGGTGACCGTCACGGATCAGTTGGGTGTGGCGCAAAGCAATGAGCTTATTGTGCTGACGATCACAGAGGCATTGGCAGAGCTGGGTACCTCCAATGCAACGTTGCTGACCAATGTGAGTGGCCAAGCAACAACATCGGTCTCTGCCGTGGGTGCATTTGGGGCAGGTACCATTACGGGCTCGGTGACACAAGGTGAGCAGACATTTTCTAGGTCGCTTAACTTTGTCGTGACTCCGCCGGCGATTGAGTTTGGGGCGGTCATCGAGGGGCAATTTAGAGAGGGGGAGCTGTCCATTACTGTAGACCCTTTAGCGGCCGGAGGCACAACGTCTGTGGAAGTGGATGTTGTTGATGAGGATGGCAACGCGTTCAATACACCGCTGAGCGTATTATTTGATTCCACCTGTGTCTCTACTGAGCTCGCCACCCTTGATGAGGTTGTGACAACCGTGAGCGGCCATGCCAGCGCTACGTATCGAGCTGAAGGGTGTGAAGGCGACGATCTGATTAGCGCTACAACGGAGTTTGGTGGGGCTACTTTTGTTGCGGAAGCTGAGCTGACTGTATTGCAGGACATTGCGGGGGCCATAGAGTTTGTCAATGCTCAACCGGCTCAAATTACCTTGCTGGGTACCGGTGCGCAAGGGTTGGCGGAAACGGCTGAGGTCTCCTTTCGAGTGCGTGGTGAGCAGGGGTTACCGATTGCAAATCAAGAGGTGAGTTTTGCACTCACCACCGCGGTGGGTGGAATTGAGCTCTCGCCTGCATCGGCGATATCGGACAGTGACGGTGTTGTATCAACCGTTGTTCAATCTGGCAGTATTTCAACCAGCGTGGGTGTGGTTGCGACTCTTATGGGAACAGAGATTGCGACGCAATCTGATCTGCTTGCAATCACGACAGGCATTCCAGATCAAGACAGTATGACGATTGCCCCCGAGGTCTGTGCACCTGAAGCGTTGAGCTATTTTGATGAAGAGGTCACGGTGAATGTGGGTGTTGCAGATGCATTCAACAACCCCGTCCCTGATGGAACAGCCGTCGCCTTTACCACGGAGGGAGGGGTGATTGAAGGGGTGTGTACGACTTCAGGAGGGATATGCAGTGTGACCTGGAGCAGTCAACAGCCGAGGCCGTCAGATGGGTTGGTCACGATTATGGCAACGGCGATTGGGCATGAATCCTTTTCAGACGAAAATGGTAATGGCATTTTTGATGATGGCGATACATTTACAGACTTAAGTGAAGCCTTTAGGGATGATGATCAGGATCTTGAGCGTGACCCCTCTGAGCCTTATATCGATTTCAATGAGGATGGTCAGCATAATAACGGTGATGGTCTCTATAATGGTGTACTGTGCCAGCATAGCACGCTGTGCGGTGATGAGAGCAGTGTCAGCGTACGAGCAGACCGTGAGATTGCTCTAGCGGGTTCTCATGCGGTGATTGAATTCCGTCAAGAGGCGGTGAGTATAGAGGAGGTTAATGTTCCGGGGCAGTCGTTGGGCACCTTTACTTTAGAGATCGGAGATGTCAACGGTAACTCCATGCCGACCAATACGGAAGTGACACTCAGTACAGAGAATGGTGAGTTGCTCGGCAGTGAGAGCTTTATTATTGGGTGTCGAACAGATGCTGTAGACATTTCAGTAACGTTGCAAGGTGATGAAACGCCGAGCAGTGGTGCTTTTACCATTACGGTTGAGACACCTAAAGGAGTGATAACAACGAGTAGTATTATTGTCAATGACTGAATCCGCCTCTGAACTTGCTTTGCTTAGGCATGCATCCGAGTTGACTGTCAAAGTTATTTTGTACCCACTCCCTTGTTATCTGGATGAGTTTTATGCTCAAACGAATTAATGATCATATCATAGGGTTCGAAGCGCGTCTCTTTTCCATTATTCTTGCCGTTTTTATTTTGGCGCTCTGGTCGGGTGTGCAGCAGTGGATGGGTAAATTCCTGTTTGTCATCCACTTGGCTCTTTTTCTACTCTGGCAACCTTTTTTTCAGAAAGATGTTCCGGTTAAATACACTCAGGCACTGGTTTTCTTAGGCCTTTTACTCTGTATGGTGGTCACGTTAAACTACTGGTCGTTATCTGGGTGGGCGGTTTTTTTGATCGGTGTTTTAGGTGGACGGGTAGCACCTTCAGAAAGCAGTGAAAAATGCTACCTCGGCTTTTTTGGCATATTGCTCTCGATATTGTTGCTTGTGCTTATGCCTAAGGCCGTGGGTGTGGATGTGTTTCAATCCGAACAAGAGACCTCTCTGTTCTTTGGTTGCCTTCTGTTGCCGCTTATCTATTCAGGTTGGATCAAGCGTGAAAGTGCAGAGGTGACGCCTGATCTGTTTCAGAGCATTAATGCGGTACTGTTTATTTTTTTTATCTCTATGGGGGTACTGGTTGTTCATGCCTATTTTCCCTTCACCTATTTGGAAGCGCTCATCACGTGGTTGCTCATTTCCAGTATATCGATACTGTTGATTTTTTGGTGGCTGTTTCCAGGGGGTGGTTCACACCTGAAAATTTTATCAATCTATCCGCTAAAGCCTTCATAAAAATAGAGTGGGTAAAAGGCATTCATCTAAGCAATAAAGGGCACAGCATGCTGGTGGGAGAGGTCGCTAAGGAGTGTGTTGAACATGTGGGGGTAGAGTACCATTATCGTATATACAGTGAGAGGACACTCTCTCCTGCTGTACAGTTTCATGGTCGATGGTTAATGAAGTTACTGGATCTATTGGTGTGCGCCAAGGTGCGTGAATACCGTCTGGCTCAACAGGCTCAGATAAAAGCCATTTATGAAACGGGGGCTAAATTAACGCATGATATTAAAAATATTCTTCAGGCGCTCAATACATTTATCGAGTTGGTGGATGATGTTGAGGATGGTGAGGCGCTCCCGTTAATACGTTATCAGCTGCCGACTTTGGCGCATCGTTTGGCGCATACGCTTGCAAAGCTGAACGCCCCAGCGGTGGAGTCATCCAGATTGGAACATATTGAAGCGTGGTGGTATTTGGTGAAAGCGCGCTATGCTGGCAGAGAGATTGATTTTGAGTCTGAAGGTTTAGCGTTGATATCTAACAGTGATGATCTTATTAATATAGATGTCTTGGATTCGGTGGTGGAAAATCTGTTGGAGAATGCTCGATATAAGCGTCAGTCACTGCAGCGTTCGAACTCTGGTGGCGCCAATATGGGTATTGTTACACGGTTGGTGATAGAGGCCGGGCAGTTCAGTGTCACCGTTACGGATGAAGGGTGTGCGATACCGGCTGAAAAATCAGATCAGCTGTTTAAACAGGCGATAGAGTCGGAAAAAGGGTATGGTATCGGTCTTTACCAATGTGCCAAATCGGCGCGCCGATTTGGGTATCATCTGGTGTTGAGTGAGAATAGAGAGGGGTGTGTGCAATTTAAAATTTCGGGTTCACTTCAGAGTAAACAGTCCACAAGTGAATGCCTAGAAATGGGTACAAAATAACTTTGACATGTTTCGCTCCTGAACTCGCTTTGCTCAGACATGCATCCGCTTTAAATGTCAAAGTTATTTTGTACCCATTCTTTAGAGGTGCCCACTTTGCACTAAGCGAAGATAGAGTATATTGGGCGATACCCACATGATAAGATCATCAAACTCGGCACCGGCTTTTGAGCTGAAAGGGGCATCAGCGAAGATACGATCATTTGGAATGGCAATGCCTGAACTGCCGTGAATCGCGCCTAGATTCTCTAACTCGTTTGCCGATGGCGTGATGAGATGGTTGGCTCCGGTAGAAAAGAAGAGCGCGGGTGTTCTGCCAGCGATAGGGTTGGAGCCTGCGGAACAGTTGCTGTTTACGCTGCCGGTACCCCCATCACAGACGATCAGAGGATCACTCTGTAAGAGGGTGGATAAGTCTCCGATTAAGCCTTCATCTTGAAAAAAATCCCAGCCATTGTCGGTGTTCATATCGCTGGAAGAGACACTGTAACGGATCGGTTGATGCCATGCGTCGAGTAGCAGCGTATTACTGTCTCTTGCACCCGTTAAGCTTAATGTATTCATAGGGATAAAGCCGTGTTGAGCCGTGCATGTTTGAGATGATCTCAGTTCGTTGCCGTTGTGACCCGGCAGTGTTGGGCAGGGGAGTCGGTTGTTTGCGATTGCAAAACCCATAAGGGCATCATGTATTTGCTGCAGCTGGGCTTTTGTTGACTCAACCTTGCTGTTTTTGAGTTGTTGATTTAACGGGTCGATCATAGACCCTATCAGCAGCGCAGCCACAACCAAAACCATAGAGAGCTCGATCAGGGTAAACCCCGATGCTTTTTGATCTGAGTAATGACCTCTGTAAAGACCGGTGTAATAACCTGAGTAATAGTGTTTAGTCATAAGAATGTTCATGCATATAGTGAATATATATAATAATATAGCGATTGATATATCATAAAGTGTAAACCAGCATCAGGTTTTTTCACCTTTAAAGCTAGAGGAGTGTGTAACCTTTTAGGTGAAAAGTGTAATCCTAAAGCAGCTATATATAGGGAATGGGGGCGCAAAAAAAGTTTTTATTTTTTATGCAGTAAAGGCAGTTGTAAAAAAAACAACCCCCATTAAAAAAAAAGAGATTTTGAG
>JAYPBG010000051.1:11002-15127 GCA_038124075.1 Gammaproteobacteria bacterium | reverse complement strand
GCTTTGCCATCGTCATCGTTAAACAGCTCTACGGCGGCTTAGGCAACAACCCCTTTAACCCTGCCATGGCAGGCTATGTACTGCTTCTGATCTCATTTCCTGTTGAGATGACCTCCTGGCTTCCCACCGATGAGCGGCTCTCTTTTGTTGAAGCCCTTCAGGCCATCTTCACGGGCCAGGTAGGCCAGCAGCCGATCGATGCGATCACCATGGCGACAGCCCTCGACACAGTAAAAACCTTCACTCGAGAGAGCGGTGTTATCGCCACACTCAGCCACGATCAAGCGTTAAATACGCTCTATGATTTTACGGATGCAAGCCGTGTTCTACACTACTCTGAGTCGTTCGGGCTCTATGCCGACGGCTGGCTTCTGGTCAACCTCGCCTTTCTGCTCGGCGGACTCTACCTAGTACAGCGGCGCGTGATTGGCTGGCAGATCCCGCTTGCCATGCTCACCTCGCTCGGTCTAATGGCTGCACTCTTCTACTACCTGCTCGACGCCAGTAACGGCTCACCCCTTTTTCACCTGCTCTCAGGCGGCACACTCTTAGGTGCTTTCTTTATCGCGACAGATCCCGTCTCGGCAGCAACCAGCAACCGAGGTCGGATTATTTACGGCGCCGCCATAGGTCTCTTAATCTACATTATTCGCACCTGGGGCGGCTATCCAGATGCCATTGCCTTTGCCGTTCTGTTAATGAACCTTGCGGCACCCACCCTTGATTATTACACCCAACCGCGCACCTATGGCCACAATCGTGCCAATCGCGGTACGGCAAAAACAGGCGGTTAAGCAGTTATGATGACGCGATCCATCTCAAAAAACAGTCTTCTCCTCGGCCTATTTGCGGTCATCACCACAGGCGCTTGCATCATCACTTTTTCGCTCTGCAGCCAGATGATTGAAGCCAACAAAAAAGCGGCTCTGGAAAACCGTCTTGCTGAAGTGATGCCCCCTCTGATGCATAACAACAACCTGCTTGACGACACCATTACGCTGCACCCCTCTGCCGAGTTTGCCTCCATCATTGGTGAGCCTCTCTACCTCGCTTTTAGTGATGGGCACCCTATTGGCCTGATCATTCCTGCCACAGCACCTGATGGTTACGGTGGCGCCATCTCACTGCTGGTCGGGCTCTACTATGACGGCACCGTCTCCGGTGTACGCGTCGTACCTCCACATCTTGAGACACCCGGCCTCGGTGATGCGATCGAAACGAAGAAATCAGACTGGATACTCTCGTTCAATGATCAATCGCTTGCCTCACTTCCCCTCGAGAAGTGGAAAGTAAAAAAAGAGGGCGGCGAGTTTGATCAATTTACCGGTGCAACCATCACACCGCGCGCGGTTATTAATGCCGTGAAAGAGACCTTACGCTTCTATCAAGATAAGCGCGATGCCATTTTCCTGCAGCACTCACTGAACCAACTGAAAGAGAGCAGCAGCAGGACCGAAGCAGATTCAGAGCCTGTTCATGAGCATAACGAGCAGGCTGAACCACAAGCAACAGCGGGTTAAACAGACTATGAGCAACAGCGAACAGACGGCCCTTGATGCCGATGAGAGCACACCGAGTACCCCAGCGGCCATTGACTATAGAAAAATAACCCGCGATGGGCTTTGGAACAACAATGCAGCCCTTGTGCAGCTGCTTGGCCTCTGCCCTCTGCTCGCGGTCAGCAACTCTGTCGTCAATGCGCTCGGGCTCGGTTTAGCGACCATCTTTGTTTTAGTGGTCTCCAACTGCGCGGTTTCACTGATTCGAAACCAAGTGAATAACGAAGTGCGACTCCCCGTCTTTGTATTGATCATCGCCTCCGCCACCACCTGCATCGAACTGCTCATGAAAGCATTTACGTTTGAGCTCTACGAGATATTGGGCATTTTTATCCCCCTCATCGTCACCAACTGCTCTGTGCTGGGACGCGCCGATGCGTTTGCAGCAAAGAACCCCATAAAAGCCTCCGCTGTGGATGGTTTTATGATGGGCAGCGGCTTTTTAGCGGTACTGGTTCTACTGGGTGCTGTACGTGAATTGCTGGGCCAAGGCACCCTTTTTGCCAATATGGAGCTGCTTCTGGGCGAGTGGGCCTCAATCTTAACCATCACATTTGTCAGTGATTATCGCGGTTTTCTCTTTGCCATTCTGCCGCCTGGAGCCTTTGTTGTGATGGGCTTTATTATTGCGCTCAAAAACCTCGTTGACGAACGGCAAAAGCGCAAACTGGCCGAGCGCCGTACCCCAACCACATCAGGCAGTAAGCGCGTGCGTGTCACAGGGGTCATTTCGTGAACCGAGCGATTCGAACCGAAATCTTCACCCGGTTACGCGACAACAACCCAAACCCCACCACTGAGCTCAACTACGACTCAGACTTCGAACTGCTGATTGCGGTCATCCTCTCGGCGCAAGCAACCGATGTCGGGGTTAATAAAGCGACCAAAATACTCTTTCCCATTGCCAATACGCCGGAAGCCATAGCGGCCCTCGGTTTAAGAAAGCTAAAAGAGAAGATTAAAACCATCGGCCTCTATAACAGTAAAGCCGAGAACATCATTAAGACCTGCAACATTCTGATCAAAGAGCACAACAGCGAAGTACCACAAACCCGTGAAGCGCTGGAAGCCCTGCCCGGCGTCGGCCGAAAAACAGCAAACGTGGTCTTGAATACCGCCTTCGGACACCCCACCATCGCCGTCGACACGCATATTTTTCGCGTCTCCAACCGAACTAAAATTGCCCAAGGCAAAACCGTGTTGGAGGTTGAGAAACGGCTGATCCGTTTAATCCCTGAACCCTTCAAGCTCGATGCACACCACTGGCTTATTTTGCACGGTCGCTATATCTGCACCGCACGAAATCCTAAATGTACCGACTGCATGATTGAAGACCTCTGTGAATACCGAGAAAAAAACCTAAAGCCCTCAACGAAAAAAAACCGATAGCATAAACGGCAACAAAAACCCATGGACACTCACACCACCCCCTCACACTATACAAGCACAACCCCCCCCAATAACGAAGTCATCTTCGCCGATGATGATATTATTGTCGCCAACAAACGGCCCAGCCTACTCTCAGTCCCCGGAAAAACCGTAAAAGAGAGCTTATACAGCGTGATGCAGATACAATTCGACGAAGTGCATGTCGCACACCGCCTTGACTGCGAAACCTCTGGCATTATGGTCTTCGCCCGCAACAAAGCGAGCGAACGCGAACTGCACCGACAGTTCAGAGAGGGCTTGATAGAAAAAGCATACGAAGCGCTTGGGTATGGCTCATGCGAAGAAAGCCACGGTGAGATCAATCTCCCCTTAATTGCCGAAAACCCTCTGGTCACTGCTGGAACGCAATGCCACCTACAGTCGCTTTGACCTGACCCCCATCACCGGCCGATCGCACCAACTTCGAGTCCACCTACAGTCATTAGGACACCCAATATTGGGAGACAAACTCTACGCACACACCATTGAACCGATCAACGACGTGCTCTACCCCAACATGTGCCTGCATGCTAAACGCCTGACATTAACACACCCAACACGAGGCACGCCTTTTACATTCGAGTCAAGCGTGCCTTTTTAAGTCATAAACCAGAATATATAAAAATCGCCATTATAATTCTCTTAATTTCTAGATCTTAATTTCTAGATCTTAATTTCTAGATCTTAATTTCTAGATCTTAGTTTCTGGATATTAGTTTCTGGATATGCAGAGCTAAAAGCAATCATAAGCTTTTCATGCCTTCGTTTTTCAGCCTTACTTCTATTCAGCAATGTTCCCTCTGCCCTCTCTAAATATTTTTGTACAATAAGCATATTTACATCAAGCTGAGAATTTGCATGCTCAATATAACCTGAAACAATCAGGCCCAAACAATCGTAGCTTGCTTTACAATTTGTGAAAAGGTCATCAAGATGACCTTTCATTCTTTTCGAAATTAAATCATTAAACGAATCAGTAGATTCTGGAAACAGCCGGTTCACCACACTATTTACTTTAATTAAGCCTTTGAAATAATAAGCTATATCTTTTACGTATGGAAAACGATCACGAAGATCAACATTCTCAAGAAGACGTTCAAAAGCACTCTTTGGCAAGGCGTCTCCGGATGCTAATATA
>JAYPBG010000051.1:4196-10992 GCA_038124075.1 Gammaproteobacteria bacterium | reverse complement strand
CTAATATAAGCTTGGCTAATTCAATAAGTACATCAAGATCCTTAAGTTCGGGTTTAAATATATTAACAGATAGATTTTCTGCAATCAATTTTCGGCACTGAAGCGTTTCGTCTCCAACCTTGCTCAACGCTTTATACATCTCCTTTTGGCGATAAAGGTCTGCACCGCAAGTTGCTTTCTGAATCATCGATAAGGCTGCTTGATCCATAAGACCCGCCTCTTGTAGAAACCGAACAAAATCAGCAGGGTCGCGCATAATTGCGCTGTAACCAAGCTTCTGGACTAGAATTGGTTGTATTTCACGATACATAGATACAACAGCCTTCCTAAATTCTTCTGAGAGCCCCAACCTCTTCGATAAATCAAAAAAAGAGCAATCAAACTCTACATCCCATAAGCAACTTTTAATAACACCATTGCTCATAGCTGAAACAAACTCGCAATTTTGAATCAGATTATTATTTTTTAAGAATCTAAAAATTTTCTCCATATGTGCATTATTTTGCTTTACCCGATGAGCTGCTACTTTCGGCCCACTCAGGCAATCCAAAAATGCTTTTTTCAGCTCCGTTAAACACTTCTCATCTGGCTTATTAATGCGCTCAAAAAGATCAACATAGCAAGAAAGCTCTTCAGGTCTGGAAGAGAACCCTCGGTGCTTCATTGTAGATTCAAGATTACGCATTACTGCTTCAATTTGCGATGAACTCAGCTTTGGTTCAATAGCAATAGCTCTTGCTCGGATTGGGTCCAGCAAAGAGGGATCTGAGAGCACACCATCTTGACCTTGATTCTGAACAATTTCAGCCAAAACTCGACGGCTATGTTCAAGTAAAATCTTCCTTCTAGACTCTTCGATTACTTCATTAATAGTTTTTTGAAGTTCTTTTGGAAAAACACTATCCAATGCAACAAATCCCTCAGCCTGACCACTAAGACATCTTTTCTTGATTTCATTTACTGGCATGTCAGACACATCTTTTTCTGCGCTCAAGCATGATGTTATATAATCCGAAGCCGCCTGCTTCCAGAGCTCAACAATATCATCTTCACTAAAAGTTCTCGCTTTAATCACATCTGCCAGACCACTATATTCATAAATAGGAAGCTTAAAACCTGTTTGACGCTCGTGCTCTTTTTGAAGATATAAGGCTTGCAGAATAGGAGAAACAGGAGATACCGCTTGTTTGGCTTGCCTACAAGTCGGATCTTGGGTATACATAACACCATCAAACTTAGTAATGGTAAGTAAACTTTCATTATGGCTATATACACCTTTACCTTCTAATAAATACTCCTTCAATTCATCATATTGATCCATCAGCTGTTCTTTAGTGTATGAATTATCGATTAAATACACCTTTTTACCGTAGCCAGTATCGACATCTTTTATTGAAATCGAACTGAAATCATCAATCTGAGGAGAATCAACCATAAAACCAGCCGGGGCGAAAGCCGGCGAGCCAAATCCCATCAGAGAGACTGAGCGATCTGGATTACCATGTTTATCGAAACACCCTCCTCTTGTTTTAACACCTGGTGCGCGATAGGCTTTTCTAATCTCTACATTAGCATTGCTTTCATTATTTTTTTTCTTATCATTTATTTTTGAAGGGTGATAAATCATCCTTGACCACAACTTGCCTTTATCCTTTCGACGATTTAGTGCCTTGTCTTCGGTACTTAAATTTTGATACTTGCGATTCAGAACTGAAACCACATCAAAACTTGAAGATCGCTCATCAGACAGCAACTTCCCGTCATTAATCAACGCAGGCAACATGACAAAGTGATGCTCCGGATCTTGAACATACTGTAATGTTCGCAAATAAATATCATCGGTGGACATCCATTCCTGCTGCACAAGCTTATTTGCACTGAATCTCCCCATGCCTTGCTTTTCAATGAGGTATCTAGCTTCACTGATAAGTTGTTTAACTGCCGCATTGGCACCTGGGTTATCATGCCCCACTTCCTGAACAAAGCTCAAATATAATGGATCAAAATGGTCGCGGGCACGAATAATATCAAGACAATCACCAAACTGAATAATCGACATTAGATTAGACTGAAGGGTGTCACGGGGAGAATTATAAAACATACTTTTAAGCCAACTGCATTGACCATTAGCATCAACTTCAAGACAATAAAATGAATTCTTTTTTTCCTTTGTGTTTTTAAAATCTTTATTAGCTACTGCCTCAGCAAAAATTATTGCTTTATCTGGATCTACATCAAGTTGTTTGGTAAGATAATGATATACATTTTCACCGCTTTCTTTATCCCAATAATCAATACCGTCACCCTCTCTTCCTGAATCATGCAACAATATGGCAACTTGTGAATAATCAATAAATTCTTGCTCACTGATAAGGTCATTCGACATCACGAAATCTTGCGTGAAAACCCGATATAAGTTTATAGCGGCCATACCATACAAGGCGGCGCGTGAAGTATGAAGTATGCTATGACATTCATGTTTCGGTATGCGTGTACCAGGTTTGTCATAATGACAGCGAACATCTTTTGCATACTGGTTAAACCGATCAATTGCTCCATCTTTTTTTAAAGCTTCTTTACCGTTTTTTAGCGCACAGGCTTTAAGGTGTTCTGTACCAGAGCATCCTCGCATATTATCTTCGCGACATACTGTATGCGTTTTTATTGTGGAATGATTGAGCTTTTTTATAGCAATAAAGCCTCTTGCTAATATTTTCGCTATTCTCGAAGAAACATTTTTTTCTGCGGTTCGTTTATTTTCTGATTGTCTTGATGGGTCAATATTATTGGGTTTTATAAAGCTTTTTAAAGAACAATTCAACATGGCAACACTCTCTTCTATTGGACTGCTATTTTTATATGATGCACAATTTTTATTAAATTCTTGGATTCAACTCATAAGTGGAACAATTCATAAGGCTAGCGAAAAAAGCTAACCCCCTGTAAGGTAAAGCCTTTTCCGACTAAGAGAATTGACTTATGAGACAGCACAGACACTTAACCTGTGACCTGAGAATAAAGATACCATATTTCTGCGATAATGGTCAAATTTAGTACAGAACAGATTAGAGCGGCTATATACTTTGATGGACACATAAAGTCGAGTATTCTAGACATCATTCAGGAAGAGGATAAGTGTCATGACCCTTTGCAAAAAGCTAACAAGCACTTTATCACTCGCTCTAAAAGAGCAGCTCTTGAACATGAGGTTCTTGCGCAATTGCGCGCTGCTCTTCCAGAATGTCAGAAAAAATATCTTCCGTTGATAACGGGTTGGCCAACACCACCCGAAACACAACCATATCTTCTCGATCATACTTAACTGGATTTAACTGTGTTCGTGAAACAAATGAGCGACCATAAGCACGTTGACTCTTCTGTATTAATCGCGTGACACCGTTCATCATACGATTTAGTGCCGCTCGCTGCTCGCTGTCTTTCGCTGCGTCTAATTTTTTTTGTACTGAAACAGGTAAATACCGATAGGTTAGAATATTCAGTTCCGGCCTCGAAATCAGCTCAAAATCGTCAGCGGCCTCGATCATATCGGCAAAACGCCGCGCGCGCTCAATGCCTAAGTTAATCAGCAACTCATACCCTTTTCGCCCCAACACATTAAAGCCCGAGTGTACCAGCAGCGCCATCCCCGCACGCGACCCCTCCAGCGTATGACTGCCCAGATCTTTTGAGCCTTTACGAATAATATACTCCGCATGATGTTCAATGTTCGAAAGGGCGCTGGCATCTCTAAAGACCACCATCCCCGCCCCCATGGGCACATAAAACTGCTTATGAGCATCGACGGTGACCGAGTCGGCTCTCTCAATCCCTTTTAAGATTGGACGATATCGGTCAGAGCATAAAGTAGGTCCACCCCACGCAGCATCAACATGAAAATGGCAACCATAGCGCTCCGCCATATCGGCCATCTCTTCAAGGGGATCAACGCTGCCCGTTTCAGAACTTCCTGCCACCCCTACCAAAGCAAGTACTTTCTGGTTGGCCCGCAGAGCGGCTTCAAACGCCTCCTCCAATGCATTAAGATCAATACGATCGTCATCATCCGTCGCGATCGCAATCACATGATTTCGCCCCAGCCCCAACACATCCACCGATTTACTCAGCGAATAGTGACCACGCTCAGAAACGAGAACAACCGCACCCTCACAGCCGTGGTACTTGCAAGCCGCAAAAAGGCCGTCCTGATCCACACCGGCAAACCCTTCCCCTGCGGGAAAAAGCGTATTACGGGCAACCCATAACGCCGTCAGATTGGCGATGGTCCCTCCCGAACAAAATGCCCCCAAGGCCTGTACAGCATCATGCATCCAGCGCTGATAAAACGTATCTTCTCGTTGATACACCAAGTGGTGCAACATGCCTATCACTTGGCGCTCCAGAGGTGTAAACGCTCGAGATGTTTCAATCTTGACCAAGTTTTGATTCAGCGCCATCATAATTTTTGAGAGCGGCAGCATAAAATAGGGAAGGGCCGAGGTCATATGACCTATGAAACTGGGCGAAGAGGTGTGCACAGAGTGTGCAACCACTTTATTAAGCAAGAACGTGGCTTGATCTGAAACAAAGGTGGGGTCCAGAGGAAAGTGAAAATCAGAAAAATCCTGCTCAATTTCATCCAATGGCCGCTCAACCGCGACCAGGTGATCTTGTAGAAAACCATCCAAATTTTCTGAAATACGCTGCTCAATCAGAGATAAGGTTGACGTTGGGTCTTCAGGAATAGTAAAGACTCGACGCAGGCTGTCGAGATCCGCCGACGGTTTTTTATACGATTCATCTGGGTGAACCGCGTCATTTCCACTCTGTTTTACACTCATACATGTTTCCAAGGGGCAATCAAAACGCACCGTTAAGAGCATCTCTCCCCCCAAGGGTTGAACTCGTTCTGCTCTAACTCTTTCTGCTCTACTTTCTGCTCTATATGTCGACGTTAATCTACTCTATGTGCAGTAACTGCGTGCCTGTTTAAGCCCTATCTATCCTATTTGTCCTACTCTTATGGTTCACCCACAGCGGATGCGGGAAGACCGTTCGCAACCAAAGCCGGGTCAATACGTTGATCAAACCAGTTGATGCGCCAGTCAAGGTGCGGACCTGTTGAACGCCCTGTTGAGCCAACACGCCCCAAAGAGTCACCTTTTTCTAAAGTATCCCCCACATTGACCAAGATCTCATCCATATGCAAAAACGTCGATGAGACGCCATACCCATGATCCACAATCACAGTGCCCCCAGAATAGAACATATCTTTATGAGCCAAAGTCACTTTTCCTGGGGCTGGGCTGGTGACTATAGTACCCCTTGCAGCCGCAATATCAATACCATAATGAGGTCGTTTTGGTACACCGTTATAATATCGCTGGCTTCCATAGACACCGGTGATGCGCCCATCGACAGGCCACTCAAATCCATCCAGATAGTCCAAGCGGTGATCGGCCGTTTGTCTGGCTTTTTGTACCATCACCACATCAGCACGAATACGCTTAAGATCCTCGGGTTCAGGCTCCATGATGCGCCTAGCAATGCCTTCTATCTTTTGGATGGTATAATGTCGCTTCTTTAACTCAAGCGACCGTTCAAGCACACGCCCATCGGCCCCCTTCAACCTGATCACATGACTCAATTCAGCATCCCGACCAAACCCAAAAACAAACTCGCCCGCTTCGCTTACCTGTATAACAGAATCGTTCAACCATACTTGTGCACCCGGCTCCGTCTTCCCAAAAATCAGGCCACCTTGCGTAAGTTCACCCTTTAGCACAAGGGGTATCGATGCAGAGCGGATACCAGTAGAAGCGGAGATATTGGACAAGGTTACCTCTCCTGCTGCACCTGCGTGAGGCGCAGCGAAAAAAAACACGGCAAAAACCCAGGTATACCTTTTAAACATTTTACATTGATTCCAACCTTTAAACACACTGCACCTCCAATATTCAACTCATCGATCAACATACTATTAAAACACTTATCGAGATACCTAAAGCGCATCAATCTCATCTATTAACGCTTTTAAACTGATTGGCTTAGAGAGAAAACTATCCATACCGGCCTCTTTAGCACGCTCCCGCTTAATATTCAGGGCATGCGCACTGAGCGCGATGATGGTGACCGGCGATACACCATGCTGCTGTTCTATTAAGCGAATCTCTTTTGTTGCCCCCCACCCGTCCAGCTCTGGCATTTCACAGTCCATCAAAACAAGATCGTAACCCCGCCCCATTCGAAGTTGATCACTGAACCACTTAATGGCCTCTACACCATTATTGGTAATATCAGGCACAATGCCAATCTTCTTCAACATACCGTCGATGATCTTCTGATTGACAGTATTATCCTCAGCAACCAAGACGCGCAATCCATTTGTCAGCAGACAGCCTCTGTCTAGTCCAATCCCCGCAGCAGCATCATGCGCTCCACTGTGATCTAACGGATCGTCAAAAACTTCAAGCAAGGATTCACGCAGCGGCCAAAAACGAATGGGCTTTTCCAGCACGACAACGCGAGTAAAGATTCGCTGTAAACGCATCAACACCTTTTTGTTTTTATTTATCTCCCCCGAGTCAAACGCATAAAGCAAAGGTAGACCGAAGCCAGCCTGCTCTTCAGTAAACCCACTCACCTCCTCCCATGAATCCGAACCATCCACCAAGCTTAAGTAAAAAACCAAATCAAAAGGATTTTCAGACTTTTTACTTGAAAGGGCAGCCCCAGCAGCCGCTACCGAGGGGAGCGCTGTCACCTTAAACCCCCAGTTACGAAGCATATAGGCCAATAT
>JAYPBG010000051.1:0-4186 GCA_038124075.1 Gammaproteobacteria bacterium | reverse complement strand
GCCAATATTGGGCGAAAGTGCGCATTCTGTTCGACCAGAAGCAGATGCTTTTGTGCAAACATCTGAGGGATCACGGTTGACTTAATCTGTCCAACCTCTTTAAGCTCGGCTTGCTCTAAAGTAAACCAAAAGTTTGAACCCACCCCAGCCTGGCTCGTCAGACCGACCTCTCCTCCCATCAAGCTTGCCAAACGTCTACAGATCGTCAAACCCAAACCCGTCCCACCAAATTTACGCGTTGTCGAGCCGTCAGCTTGTGTAAAGGAGTCAAAAATGAGCTTCTGTTTATCAAACTCAATACCGATACCGCTGTCTATCACCTCAACCTTAATGAGGCGGCTCAACTCACCCAGCGATTTAACACACGATACCTTGATAAGGATCTGCCCCTCGAGGGTAAATTTAAACGCATTGCTTAAAAAGTTGATGATAATCTGCTTGATGCGCACAGGATCGCCGACAAGGTGCAGCGGCACCTCTTTTTCAAACAGAGCAAGCAACCCAACTTTACTCTGTACCGATTGATAAGAAAAAATCGATATACACTCATCCATTAACTGCTCTAAGTTGTAGGGCTCCGTGTTGATCTCCATTTTTCCAGCTTCAATCTTGGAGTAATCGAGAATATCATTAATAATTTCAAGTAATGCATTGCCTGAGCTCTGAATGGTATTTAAATATTGCAGCTGCTGTTTATTCAGCGATGAATCCTTCAACAGCTCTGCACTGCCCAAAACACCGTTCATAGGGGTTCGGATTTCATGGCTCATTTTGGCAATAAATTCGCTTTTTGCTTGAGAGGCCTTCTTTAAATGCTCTGTTCGCTCTGCCACCTCTTTCTCAAGATTATTTTGGTGCTCTACCAGAGCCCGCTGTTTAGTTTCATAGGCCGAACTTAACCCTTGCACACTATGAAACAGATGCTCAATTTCATGATGCTCGTACACCTCATGCGCTCGTGCCTTCCGAGCTTGAGGATTAAGACGATCAATAAGATCGATGATCGTCTCTACCGGTCGTGAGACCTGCCTCTGCACCCATAGGTAGATCACTGAGCAGAGTGTAACCATACTCAAGAGCTCCCATGCAATAAGCATAACGTAAGGGTTCAGCTCGAGGCGCTCCTGGCTGTACTCCCATTGAAGTAAATAGATCACTGGCGGGAGTGTAAGCAAGAAACAGAGTCCTCCCAAGACTTTCAGAGCTTGCTTCGCAATGCGAGAACCTCCTTTCATAGAACCTTTGTCACCCCGTCTCTTGAACACTCACCACCTCTCCTCTCAATTTTGGCAGAACACCATCAACCTTCAAATTAATCCATGCGCTGCCCAGCCCTACAACCATTTTAGACCTTTGCTGAAGAGAGACCAGATAGGTTACTATACCCTCAATATCATAGAGCCCAATATCATAGAGCCCATCATTAGGAGTCCCCTTTTGTCCGTTCGATACGTTTTTTCCCCACTCCTGTTTGTAGCGTGTACCCTTGTCTTCACCAGCAATCCGGTCTCGTCCACCACAATAGATGCGAGCACAGACCTAAGCACAAAAGCCGCCACAGAAACAACTGTTACCCCACTGCTGGAGAAATGGCATCAGCTGGCACTGCTGAATAAAAAAATTGAAGTGCGCCGGCAGCAGCTCAGAGAGGCCCGACACACCCTGGTTAAAACTCTGATATTGGCAAAAAAGCACCACCGTGGACGCCGACACGCGTTAACATTGGTCAACGAACAGATAAGCAACACAAAAACTGAACTCAAATTTGCCCAACAAAAAGATATCGAACCACTCTCGAAATCACTGAGCGAGCTGAACAGTCAAGCGACCCACGCCATACAGGCACTTGAGCTGGCCGCCATAGATGTAAAACAGCTCAATGTCGAGCTTAAACAGACTCAATTCAGTGCCGATGCCGTCCTACAATCTCTGCTAAAGAGGAGAGAGGTACTGGAGCAGGCTATCATCCGTCACCCCTCCGACGCTCAGAATCAACACGCCAAGGGCTCATTGTCGGTAGATAACGACCATGCTGGCAGGCAAACCGTTAACGGTAGTAGAAAGAAAAAGCATCTGTCGCCCAATAACCTGCTGATCTCAATCAACGGCAGCACTGCCCTCAATCTAGAGTCACACCTTAACCTTAGCACCCTGTTGGCCTCACACTCATTCCGCCACCTGCCCTTCCATTGGAGCGATTACCTGAAAAAAAGCGATGAACCCTCTGAACAAGCAGCCGCTGTACTGGTTGCTCAGATCATTAAGCAGGTAAGATCGATCACCCCCCCCATAAACACGCTGGTCATACTTGGGCACCATGAAGGCGGTGCTGTTGCCATAAAGGCCGCAAAAGCCATTAAGCATCAACAAAACCTAGATACCGACCTGCTGTTGCTGATCGATGCAAACGCACAGATTCCAGCCCACCTCAACGCCCCTCTGACGCTCCACAACAGCCGGGCACTGCCTGCATTCATACAGTCCGTGGTAAATGTCTGGCCATCCCCAGGCACCCTAAACCCTGAACAGAGGCCGCCCAACAAGGTTGGTCCAGAGGGCTACCTCCTCACATCAAAGAGCAGCCGCTCGCTTCAGCAACCTCTATTTATCGACAGTGCTATGATGAGGGCCGATAGCGCAGCAATGGCTCAAGACAAACCGTTGAACCCAAATGAACCCAGCAAGATGGAGACTCAACCTATACAGCGGGTGCAAGCCATTTTATTGGAACAGGTATCCATGGCACTGCCCAACCTTCTGCTCAATATATCTGAAGGGAAGCCACTGGAGGCTATGTTTACAAAGGGTGCGCTCGAACAACACAGTACGGATGGGTCACGTGAGGCACGCCCCTACCCTAAAGCACTGCGCTCTTATGCATCCGAAGCTGACAACCAGAGTACCCTAAAGCTCACAGGGCGGGCTTTGATCTCACGCTGTCATGCACAGATTACCTTCATAGACGATACCGCCTACCTGGCCCTCTCTGTTCCAAACCGGCGGTTTTACCACGAGCTTTTCTTATACAATCCAAAAGCCATACTCTTTAACTCTTTGGGCCAACCCCTCTTCCACGATCAACCCACCGACGATGAATACGTAACTGCTTTTGAGAACGGCCACTTAAAGATGAGTCTGACCAAGGAGACATTGCGCATCCGATTAAATGTCGGTGAGCACCACTCACCGACGTGCAAATTTAAACTGTAGGGTAGCCCTAAAAAGCACCGGTTGCTTTAACAGGAAAATTGCCCCAGAATGAGAATGCTCTTAGCAGACATCACCTTAACAAACATCACCTTAGCAAAAGCCATAGGAACCTACTCATGATCGACAAAAAGCTATTGGATATTTTGGTCTGCCCCGTCACCAAAGCGCCCTTACTGTATGATGAGCAGAAAGACGAATTGATCAGTAAAGCAGCAGGTCTAGCCTATCCTGTCCGTGATGGCATTCCTGTAATGCTTGAGACAGAGGCGAGGAAATTGGACAAGGGGGCGTTGGTATGAGTGAAACGCTCTTTACTAAAATCATTAACCGAGAGATACCGGCTGATATTGTCTATGAAGATGAGCTCTGCCTAGCCTTTAAAGATATAAGCCCACAGGCGCCCACTCACTTGCTCCTGATACCCAAAAAGCCGATTGCAAAAATTGGGGATGCCAAAGAGGACGATCAAGCCTTATTGGGCCATATGATGCTAAAGGTGGGGGATATTACACGCCAACTCGGCCTTGATGAAGCCTACAGGCTCGTTATTAACCACGGGAGCAAAGCCGGTCAAACCGTTTTTCACCTCCATATGCACATCCTCTCCGGGCGCGACTTCAAATGGCCTCCAGGCTAAATTATAACCAACTTTGTTCGCGCAATATATTAGCAGAACATATAAAACGCCCCAACGGCCAAAAAGATAAAAAGAGAGCTAAACAGTGGCGTACTGACTGAAGATGTTTCCATTGTGCTAATACCTATAGGTACTGTATACCCCTAGCTTGATGACTGCGCAGAAAAAGAATCACGACTACGATTCAAGGCTAATATCCGACTCTAATTGAGAGCAGTCTTAACTGTACCGCATCTCCCACTTGACCTTCTGCAAGAAATTATCCTAGAAAAATGTTAATTTTTTCACATCCTGTTGAAAAACACTTCCTTACTGT
Source organism: Gammaproteobacteria bacterium (assembly GCA_038124075.1). GTDB lineage: Bacteria > Pseudomonadota > Gammaproteobacteria > Pseudomonadales > JAYPBG01 > JAYPBG01. The sequence continues at coordinate 23 of JAYPBG010000051.1, read as the reverse complement.
CGAGCGTGGAAGGATGGCCATCG